>NZ_JAHRFA010000040.1:0-25699 GCF_020883045.1 Microcoleus sp. CAWBG58
CGCAAAAAGTCTTCAAGATTAGCTATTTAATCTTCTACTTTTTGAGTTTTTGAGCAACTGCTTGCCTGAGCTTCAAAGGTGGCTACTTTTAGCTGCGCTCATTTTTTAGTCTAAACTACAGTAAATTGGTATAAGACGTAAGATAAGACGGCGGTTGAAACCGCGTCTACACAAACAAAACCCGGATGGTGCGCGGGTTGAAGAGCGGGTGGTTAAAATTACGTTATTTTCTTCAGCCTGCTTGGCATGGACTTCGTTTGTCTAAACCTGGTTTAAACCGCCATATTGTCTGCATCGCAGCGGATTTCGATGATAAATCCATCGGGATCGTAGAAGTAAATGCCGCGTCCTGTAGCGCGGGTGACGGGGCCGCTGTCGATCGCAATTTCATTAGACTTTAGCACTTCCAAAGCGCGATCGAACAAATCGCGATCGATGTCAAAGGCCAAGTGGTTAGCGCGAGTAAAAGCCTTTTGGGGATCTGGGTTTGGCGGTTCCAAATCTGGCTGCCAAAATAAGTCAATCACAGTCCCGTCTGGAGTGATGAAATTAGCGACTTTACCAGCAGCCACCATTTCTGTTAAACTTGCAGGAATTTCTGCACCTGTGAGTTCGTGCAAGCCGAGAATTGTACCGTAGAAGTGGCGGGAAGCTTTCATATCGCGCACGTTTAAAGCGATATGGTGAACGCGGCGCAAGTTCCCCGGCGCCAAGGCAATTTTGACGGTGCTTTCGGTAGTTTGCATGGTTGTCAATTGCTACTGTTAAAATTGGACGATGTGAAATTTATTCAGAGTTTGTAGTGAGGACTTCAGTCCTCAGATTTCTATAAGGACTGAAGTCCTCACTACGAACCAATTTAAAGATCGTGAGGACTTAATCTCAATTATTGTTACTTTTCTTTAGGGAACGATGCCATACCTACAAATAGCATGGCCAGCCCGCCTCCCAGTATCGCGAACGCCAGTAAACCTACAGCTAAATCTAATCCAGATGTATTTTCCATTAAATTAAACCATTCTCCAATTAAATCCAATAATCACTATTTATTAATTGCTGATTGCTTGTCAATCATGGGGAAGAGAAGAAAAAAACAAGCTAACTAACCGTAGGGTGCGTCATACCAATTTAATGTGAAGTTGCACATATTCCGATCCCCCTCGCATCCCCATGATAGTCGGGGGACTTTGAGAAGATTCCAGTCCCCCCCTTCGATCGGCTACGGTGTACACACAACTCCTAGAAACCTGGCTATGTCTGACACAACCTGACGTAGGCAAGGTTTTGAGAGTAGCGAACTTTTGATCGAGAGTTTTAGCTTATTGATAATGGTTGACGGGAAATCAAGGATTAAAAAAATAAATTTCCGTTTTTTTGGGTCATCTGATTTCCAACTCGACTTGTGTGTACACCGTAGCCCTTATTAAGGGGGGTTAGGGGGGATCAGATTCGGGAGCAGCCTCATAAAAAATTGGTATCAGGAAGAAAATTGTTAGTCTGTATGCAAAACATTCACCCCTGACGCACCCTACAATAACTAAACATCCATCCGTTAGATCGGTCAAAAAATCCGTTACCGAACTGCTTATTTTGCCAATTCTCGATCGATCGCAGCGATCAATTCCGGCGAATCTGGGCCCACGCTGCTGCGGAATCTGGCAACCACTTCACCCTGTTTGCTAACTAAGAATTTTTCAAAATTCCAGGAAACCTCACCTTTGGGATCGACTGCATTCGTAAGCTTAGCGTACAGCGGGTGCTGCTGGCTGCCTTTAGCGCTTACTTTGTCAAATAATTCAAAGCTGACACCGTATTTTGTAGTGCAGAAATTGACGATTTCTGCGTTGCTTCCGGGTTCTTGAGCTCCGAAGTCGTTGCAGGGAAATCCTAAAACGCGGAGTCCGGCGGCGCCGTACTTCTGGCTCAATTCTTCGAGTCCTTTGTATTGAGGTGTATAGCCGCATTTGGAAGCTACGTTAACTATCAAGAGTACCTGGCCAGCGTACTCTCCTAGCTGCTTGTCTGCGCCTGCGATCGTTTTTACATTAATGTCGGAGATGGTGCTGGGCATTTTCAAATATTTCTAAATTTGACTAGCACAATTTTACCGCAATTTGGTAAGATTTTGTCGAGTTGCCGATCGCTCAAAATTAAAAAATCCCGACCGGGGGGTTTGCGGAGTTCGGGCGGATATGATAGATATTGGCGAAGCCGATGAAATTTTTCCATAGGTACGTAGTTGCGCTTGGGCGCTCTTGCATATATATCAATACCGTTTACTTGTATAGCGCCCTGGGGATAAACCGCTATGAAAAATAGATACGGAGATTGCTTCGTTCCTCGCAATGACGATCTTAAGTAAACCGTATTGGCATATATATAAGACAACACCGTTTACTCAAGACAATAGGTACGTAGTTGCGCTTCAGCGCTCTTTATATATAACATTTATAACGAAAGATGAGGTATGACTGTAAATGGAGTTTTTGATGCAACCCCGTTTACTACACGATAAGTATAAGAGGGCTTAAGCCCAACAACGTACCTCACTTATCTGAGTGGCTTTCTGTCATCCATTTTTGGTACGTATCCTGAAGTTGCTTGTCTTCCAAAACTATTTCTAGGCGGACTTTGACGCAACCGTGGCGGGGTTGAGAGGCGATCGCATTTAAGATTTTGCTAGCTTTCTGCACAGACGTAAATTCTGCCTTAACTGTCGGTTCCTGGCGATCGCTCTTAATCTCTGTCAAATCTATACCCGTGATGTTTCCCTCGCCCAAATCTATCTCTGCCAAAACCTTCGGATCGTCGCCGACTTGTTCGACAATCAACTTTTCCCACTGGATCGGCACTTGTACCATCCGAGTCTCAATTTCTTTGCGGACTATGACTTCGCCGACTTTGCGCTTGCTGCGATTGATTACCAATCGTTCTTCTAGCAGGCGAATTACTTCTCGATCGACAATATCCAAGTTTTCGTCATCCTCATCGGTCTCTAAATGTTCATTTTGGCGATCGGCATCTGTTAGATTTGACATAACTGTTGAGGGATTAGTTGACTCGTTTTTGCTCACTTCATCAAGCTGTTCTGAGGATTTTCCTAAATATTCATACTCTGCCGTTCCCACAAATCCGGGCAGCAGATCGACCATATCTGACTTAATACTTACAAACAGAGATTTTTGATGGTAATCTACTTTTTTGAGCAGCTTGATACTTACTAAAAAAATGCGGGGGTTTTCGCGGCCTAGCCCTGATACCACAAAGTTTAGCTGACCGTTAGGATCGAAATAGACATCTTTGATTTTGCCTACCAAGTGACCTTGGTTGTCTTTGACTGTAAAACTTTTTAGCTTAGTTCTGACTTTTTCCGGCACCCGGTTGAGACGAGTATTAGATTTGGGTGTGGCTACTTTTTCGGCTGATGCTTGACCGTTCATTTTTTAAACTTTCCTGCTTATGGATTTTTATTATGAATTGAGGCAAATTGGTAAAGGCGGTTCAACAGTTGACAGTTGACAGTTGACAGTTGACAGTTGACCCTTCGAGATCGACCTCTACCCTGAAATCGGAGTATTGGAATAATGAATAGTCTGATTT
Source organism: Microcoleus sp. CAWBG58 (assembly GCF_020883045.1). Lineage (NCBI taxonomy): Bacteria > Bacillati > Cyanobacteriota > Cyanophyceae > Oscillatoriales > Microcoleaceae > Microcoleus > Microcoleus sp. CAWBG58. Next base: position 3,601 of record NZ_JAHRFA010000040.1, read on the forward strand.
TAATTTCTCCCGATCGGGCGGGTGCATCTGGTTTGTGAAGAGGGCGAAGCATGACCGCATATAAGTTATTAGTTATAATCCCATATTGATTGCGGTCATGCTTCGCCCCTACCGATATATTTTCCAAAACCAAATGCACCGGATCGGGCTTGGGACTTTCAACCAATTATTTCTAGTAAAGTGCATAAACTTTGCCAAAAACCGACAAGTTTTGCACTTTGCCACCGTTATTAGGAATTGCGCGATCGCCAAATTCAAACCTGTGCGGTGAGATAATTATGCGATCGATCGCAATTCCTGTTCAAGACTTCCTGCGGTTGGTTTAGATGGTTTTATTATCTACAACCGGAGTTCCGTCAGTTTGAATGTCTAATTCTTCACGGCGCAAGGTTTCTTCCGCGTCAACGGTGCTGCGAACAACTTCTTTTCTGACGTTGACTTCTTCGCGCACGTAGGCTTCCTTGTGAATGTCGGCCGTTTCTTCGTAGACTTCGATGCGTGCAACTTCCCCTGATTGGAAGTCAGCGTCACCGACTGAAACTACTCTACCAGCTTCGACTGGTGTGACTCGCTCGATTACGACTCGTTCTTTTTCAATGGGTACTGAAGCTCTTGCTGTTTCAGTTTCCACTCGCTTACCAACTGCTACTTCACCTGTTTTGGCGCGGTTTTTGTTGGCAATCAAGCGTTCTTCATAAAGCTTGAGATTTTGGTGGTTTTGTTCGTTGGTTTCGTAGAGGGGGCGATCCATATCGTAGCTGTAGTTGCTGCGATCGTAGCTAGCAGGAGTTGCAGTGCTTGCCACAGGTGCTGCTGCTGCTGCTGTGCCGGGATTGCGGTAGATGCCTCTTACCTGTTCTTCGCGATCGTAATCTAGTGGTTCTAATTCATTGTAAGCCGGCAGTTGTTCTGCTTGAGCTTTGCTGCGAAGGCCTGTGGCGTAGACGCGATGGGCTCCGTAGTCGAAGCGGGCCGAGCCGATCGGCAGCAATACTTTTTTACCAAAAATCCAAATGCCGGTATCAACTACCAGATAGCGAAAACGGCCAGTTTCATCAACCAATGCGTCATAAACGGTGCCTACTTTTTCGTCAGAGTCGCCGGCATAAACATCAAATCCCTTGATGTCGTCTCCCGCAAATATTTCTTCCTTATAGTTAGGCTCAAACTCTGCAATTCTTTGAAGTGCCATGTGTTTTTTCCTCGTCGCTCTACTTAAATTAATAGTAGAAATTAATGGCTTAACTTCCCTCTCCCTAAAGTCTGAACTGCTCAATTTAGGGCGTTTAATACTATAGGAATACAGCGCGGTGTCGGTGCTAGCGCACTCAGCGATTCAATACTGGATTGAGTCACAATACGGTTCAGTTAGGGCTAGTGTCATTGCGAGGAACGAAAAAAAATTAGGTACGTTGTTGGGCTTTAGCCCTCTTTCTCTATCAGTCTAAAGAGGGCTAAAGCCCAACAACGTACCTGTAGTTTCAGAATGTTCTAGGAGAGAGGCTTCAGGAAAGCTAGAAATTTTAGGTTTAGAGTGGATTTAGTTGAGCTCTGATGGTTTCTATGCGTTTGCGGTTGACTCCTAAATCCGACTGTCCCAGACGCGAAGCCGATCGCACGTGAATCACCTTTGCCCCATCATCTACCAAAAATTCCACATCATCCACAAAGCCCATCAAAGCACTGCTGAACTCCGCATACAGGTAATTATCGGTTGCGGTGATAATTTTAGTTTTGCCCGAGGACTCGATCGCCCCTTTGAGCTTAGCCATAGCCTCAGCAGGCGACGAAGCGTAAGCCAAAGGCTCAATTTGGTGCTCGGCATCCTGACTGAAGCTGCTGACGCAGTTGGGGGAAGCAGGGCACGCTGCCAGTTTTCCTGATACAATGCCGATATTAGTAGGTCTTTTTCCAGCAAACATGGTTTTTTCTCCGGGAATTAGGATAAAAGTTGCGATCGCCAGTACCGCTACAGCTACCAGCGATATTAAAACAACTAGGACTCTTTTCAATGCTGTCGGCGATTTTGTTTCAACTGTTTGCAAAGGATGAGTTCTCCAGAAAGTGCGATTTAGATATAATTTTAATATTAATTGAAATTGACATCTCAAACCTAAATAGATTGAGTTTGTTCTTCGAGCAACCAGTAAGTCAGCATTGTTCCTTTACCTTTAACCGTGATAGGCCCCCGTTCTTCAAAAATAAACTGCTCTTTCAAACGCTCGTAAGTCTTCGCCGTCACTTGAATTTTACCCGGCAATCCGTTCGACTCCATCCGCGAAGCAACATTCACAGTATCTCCCCACAGATCGTAGCTAAATTTGCTAATCCCAATAATTCCCGCCACCACCGAACCGCTGTGAATTCCGATCCGCAATTGAAAACCTTCTCCAATTTTGAGATTAAACTTTCTCAAAGCTGCCTGCATATCCAAAGCTAAAAGTGCGATCGCCTCAGAGTGATCTTGGCGCGCCGTCGGCAAACCCCCAACCACCATGTAAGCATCCCCAATCGTCTTAATCTTTTCCAACCCGTGCAACTCAGACAACCGATCGAACTCCGAGAAAATTCCATTCAAAATTTCTACCAACTGCGTCGGACTTTTGTGAGCCGAAAACTCTGTAAAACCCACCAAATCAGCAAACAATACCGTCACCTCATCAAAATGATCCGCGATCGGGTTTTGGCCTTTTTGCAAGCGCTCAGCAATAGGTTTAGGCAAAATATTCAGCAGCAATTTCTCTGTTTGCTCTTGCTGCACTTTCAGCGCTGCTTCAGCTTGTTTCCGCTGAATCAGCGAACCGAGCTGCGTAGCAACCGCACTTACCAATTCCAGCAAGCGCGGCTGAGATTCCAGAACTTTTTCGCGATAAAAAATCAAAATAGCTAACACTTGATTGTCCGCCAAAATTGGCAAACCAAAAGCTGCTTTCAATCCCACATTTACCGCAATTTCCGATCGCAGAAACACTTGTTCCGATGCAGTAGAAACATCCTCGATCCATTCGGACTGCTGCGACTGCCAAATCCTCCCTGGGAGTCCCACACCAGGAGCAAAAGTTAGCTGCCAACTTGTCTGTCGGAATTGGGCAAAACTCGAATCGCTGACGTACCTGCCTCTAGCACATCTTAAAACGCCGTCACTGTTAGGAATCCAAGCTTCGCCCAGATTCCATTCAATAGTTTGGCAAATTAAACCTAAAATCACATCTATAGCCGACTCAAAATTGTCAGATTTGCTAATAGCTTGAGTTGCCTCCAGCAGCAATCTTGTTTCCATTTCAACCTGACGGCGTTCGGCAATTTCCTGGTGCAACTGGACATTTTGATCCGTCAATTTTTGATTTTTTTCTTGCAGTTGCATTTGCAAAGAACGCACGGTCAGTTGATTGCTCACTCGCGCCAATACTTCTTTCACCTGAAAAGGTTTTGTGATATAATCTGCTCCGCCTACTTCAAAAGCTTTTGCCTTATCTATTCCTTCTTCTAACGCGCTGATAAAAATGATGGGAATTTCGCTAAATTGCGGTTGTACTTTCAGTTTTTGACATAATTCATAACCGTTAATATCCGGCATCATAATATCCAGCAAAATCAAATCTGGGACGCTAGACTGAATTGCATCTATAGCCGAAAAACCATTAGTTACAGGTCTAACTTTATAGCCATTTTTTTGCAAGATTCTAATCAACAAACGCAGATTATCTGGCGTATCGTCAACTACTAAAATATCTGCTTGATAGTTTTCAGTTTGTTCCGCCTTTATCTCCACGATCTGATTCCTCCGCCTCGGCAACTAAATTGAGAATTTTCTGGTAATCAAAATTATCGAGATGACCCTGGAGGATTTCGGCAAATTCAGGATGAGCATCCCTTATTTCCTCGATTGTTATCCCAATTAAGTCAAAATCAGCACTGCGGATTACCTGCCTCATGTTATCTATCCATTGTGCGGGAAGTATGGGTAAATAAGCAAGCGCATCATTAGACTGGGAGTCAGATAGATTGTGGCGATCGCCCGCTGACATCAAATCCGTTGAGTTAGAGTATAGATACTTCACCCCTAAATGTTTGTGAAGAGTATCAAAGATATCATTTTTGCGGAAGGGTTTGTTAATAAAATCGTCGCAGCCGACGAATAAAGCAAACGATCGCCTCCCTTCAATGGTACTAGCTGTCAAAGCAATAATCTTCGGAATCAGAGGTTCGACACCAGAAACGTTGATTTCCTCCCCCATTGCTGGCTTGGACTGTCTCTGCTGTATCCTGAGTCTAATTTCCATCGTCGCTTCGCAGCCATCCATCACCGGCATTTGCAAATCCATCAAGATTAAGTGCGGCTGCCAGTTTTCCCACATTTCTACCGCTTCACGGCCGTTGCTAGCCTGTTTCACTGCAAAACCCAAGGGAGAAAGCATTTTGACTAAAAGTTGGCGGTTGTCTTTGCGATCGTCCACAACTAAAATCCGGTAGGAAATCCCATCTGGTTCCACTCCCATCACCTGGCTGCTGATTTCCGGGGTAGGAATCGAAGCGGCATCAACTGCATCAACTTCAATCTCAAATCTAAAAATCGTACCTCGATTTTGCTCGCTTTCCACAGTAATATTGCCGCCCATTAGCCGTACAAATTGGCTGCTGATCGTCAAGCCTAAACCCGTCCCTTTTTGAGCTTTTTGACCGGATTCTGTTTGCACGAAGGCTTGAAAAACCTTGCCCAATTCTTCGGGAGAAATGCCACTTCCTGTATCTTCTACTTCAAATTGCAGAAACAACGAACCAGACAAATCTAAATTATTCTCCGTCAAATTTCCACTCTCAGGCAGAGTGTAACTTGTCGAACCATCTAAATTTGTAGGACTTTCAGCCGCAATGACAATTTCGCCTTCTGAATCATTTCCTCTTGCTTCTTCTCTATTACTTCTATCTGTCACATCCATGACATCCCCTACATCTGTCCCCGCCGAACTGCCTTGCCTAAGAGGCCTCACTCTTACAGATACCCCGCCAACTCTGGTAAATTTCATGGCATTACTGAGGAGATTGATTAGCACTTGGCGCAGTTTTACCTCATCAGTTCGCACGTACTCCGGAACATCTGTATTTCGCTGGAAAACTAACTGCAAACCTTGATTTTTCGCTCGTAGTTGAAACATATCTTCCATTTCGTCAAGCAAGTCGTAGAGATTGAAGTTTGTCGGAAAAACAATCATCCGGCCCGCTTCGATTTTTGCCAAGTCTAAAGCTTGATTGATTAAAGTCAGCAAGTGTTCGCCGCTGCGGTGAATAATTCTGATATTGTCTCGATCGTCTGCTGTTAGATTCGGGCTAGATTCGACGATTTGAGTAAAACCGAGTATGGCATTGAGGGGGGTACGCAACTCGTGGCTCATGTTGGCGAGAAACGTACTTTTTGCTCTGTTTGCTGCTTGGGCAGCTAATGCAGCCTGTTGCAGTTGTTCTGTGCGTTCCACAATGTCAGCTTCTAAGGTACGCTGGTAATTTGCGAGGACTCTTTCTGCTTCTTTGCGCTCGCTGATGTCTTGAATAGCTGCGATCGCAAAAACAACATTTCCGCTGCTGTCAAAAATTGGCGTAGCAGTTACCTCTAAAGTAATTATCAAACCGTATTGAGTGATTTCAACATCATCAACTTTGACAGATTCCCCTCTCAGCGCCCGTAAAATCGGAAAATTTTCAGGAAAATATAGGCGATCGCTCTCGCCGTTATAAAATTGATCCATTCCACGCCATGTTTGGGCAGCCCTCGCGAGGACAGTTTGTGAATCAAGCAATTCCTGCGCTGCATGATTCAAATACGCGATCGAGCCATCGGGATTGTAAACAGATACCCCCACCGGCAAAGCTCCTAAAAATTGATTCAGCCGACTTTCACTCGCAGATAATTCCTCATTGGCTAGCTTCAAGTCTGCGTTTACCACCTCTAACTCCGCATTGACTCTCTTTAACTCCTCGTTGGCTTGTTGTCGCTTGATAGTTTCAATTGTTAATTTTTGGTCTTGCAAATAACTGTGTATTGCTTCTACTACTGTTATTTGCAAATCTTCATCTTGCCAAGGTTTCTGGATGTATCTGTACAACTTAGCATACTTGATGCTGTTGCTCAGAGCTTGTAAATCGGCTTGTCCCGTCAGCATAATAGTCAGCGTATCGGGCGATTGTTCGTGAATTTGTTTGAGCAGCTCGTCCCCTTTAATATCCGGCATGATGTAATCGGAAAGCACCAAAGCTATTTCATGCTCATCAGCCCGCAAATCTGCCAGCAATTCCAAAGCATCTTCTCCACCTTCTGCCGTTTCAATAATGCACCGATCGCCGATCGCCTTTTTGAGCTCAATCTTTAAGCTTTCCAAAACATCAGGCTCGTCATCTATACAAACAATCACAGGTTTCTTCATAAATTTATTTGCCATTTTTTTGTTGAATATTTACTTATTCAAGGCAAAAAGAGTTGTTTGGTTTCGCTTTTTTTGCCAGTTTCACTGCCTTGCCACCCCAGTCAGCAAGTTGATTTTAGATTTACACCACAGATAAAATTGAGAGCTTTTGCATGATTGTTTGATTTACAGAGAAACTGGTAAGCGATGCAGATAATTTCAAGATTGTTTGTGAATGACTGCAATTCAAGTCTAGTCTAAAATTTTGATATTGCCACCACTAAAGATGAATTGTATCTATTATTTTTAGCCATCAGTCATCCAGAGATTTTTTTTCAGACTTCACCCCTGAAAATTGGATCTGAAGCCTCCCCCTAAACGGGGGAAATCAAACAAAATGATTCATTCCTCCAATCCTCTTCTATCGACTGCTATGGGTAGCTGTCAACTGTCAACTGTCAACTGTCAACTGTCAACTGTCAACTGTCAACTGATCACCCGTACTATTAAATTTCTCTGCTTCGATAATTAAGTTGAGAATTTTTTGGTAATCAAAATTCTCTAGATGACCTTGAAGGATGTCGGCAAATTCAGGATGAGCATCCCTTATTTCCTCGATTGTTATCTCAATTAAGTCAAAATCAGCACTGCGGATTACCTGCCTCATTTTATCTCTCCATTCTGCGGGAAGGTTGGGCAAAGAAGCAGACAAAGTATTAGAAGAATCAGATAGGTTATTGGGATCGCCCATTGAATCAGAGCCTGTCAATTCAGAATAGATATAACTCACCCCCAAATGTTTGCTCAGCGTATCAAATATATCCATTTTGCGGAAAGGTTTTCTGATAAAGTCATCACAACCCATCAACAAAGAAAAAGCGCGTTTCTCTTCATGGGTACTAGCTGTTAAAGCAACAATCTTCGGGTTCAGGAATTGAGGATTGGGAATATCCATCTTCCCCTCGCCTTGTTCCTCTTCCTTTCTCCGCTGTATCCTCGATCTAATTTCGATCGTCGCTTCGTAGCCGTCCATCACCGGCATTCGCAAATCCATCAAAATCAAGTGCGGCTGCCAATTTTCCCACATTTCTACCGCTTCACGGCCGTTGCTAGCCTCTTCGACTCCGAAACCCAAGCCAGAAAGCATTTTGACTAACAGTTTGCGGTTGTCTGTGCGATCGTCCACAATTAAAATTCGATAGTATGGCTGATCGGGTTCCATTCCAATCACCTCACGGATGATTTTTGGAGTGGCAATTGCAGCGGCATCAACTGCACTAACTTCTATGCCAAATCTAAAAATAGTACCCCGTTCTAGCTGGCTTTCTACAGTTAGAACGCCACCCATTAACCGTACAAATTCATTGCTAATTGTCAATCCCAAACCAGTACCTTGTTGAGCTTTTTGACCGGATGCTGTCTGCACAAATGCTTGAAAAAGATTGCCCATTTCTTCTGGGGCAATACCAACTCCCGTATCTTCTATTTCAAACTCCAAAAACAGAGAATTAGAAATATTTAAATTATCCATTCTTGCCAATACTTTACTTTCAGACTGACGGGAAATTATAGGATTTTCTGGATAATTGCTTGCTTCTAAATCTGAATCTGTCGAATTTTTCAAGGGACTGACAATTTCCCCTTCATCGCTTATTTCGGCTATATTCGCGATCGAATTCGCTGCTGAAATACCTTCTAACTTCCGGCACACTCTGACTGACACCCCGCCGATTTGAGTGAATTTCATGGCATTACTCAGAAGATTGATGAGCACCTGGCGCAGCTTCACTTCATCAGTTCGCACGTACTGCGGAATGTCAGCATCGCGCTGGAAAATCAACTGCAAATCTTGATTTTTCGCTCGCAGGTCAAACATTTCTTGCAATTCGTCAAGCAAGCAGTAAAGGTCAAAGTTAGTCGGAAGAAGTGTCATCCGCCCCGCTTCGATTTTTGCCAAGTCTAAAGCTTGATTGATTAAAGTCAGCAAGTGTTCGCCGCTGCGGTAAATAATTCTGATATTTTCTCGGTCTTCTACTGTCAAATTCGGGCTGGGTTCGACGATTTGAGTAAAGCCGAGTATGGCATTGAGGGGTGTACGCAACTCGTGGCTCATGTTGGCAAGGAAGGTACTTTTCGCTCTGTTTGCTGCTTCGGCGGCGAAGGCAGCTTTTTGCAGTTGTTCTGTGCGTTCTACAATTTCAGCTTCTAAGGTGCGCTGGTAATTGGATAGGAAATTTTCTAATTCTTTGCGCTGGCTGATGTCTTGAATAACTGCGATCGCAAAAACAATATTTCCGTTGCCGTCAAAAATGGGTGTGGCACTTATTTCTAGAGTGATTGTCAGCCCGTATTGAAGGATTTCAACTTCATTCACCTTGACATATTCCCCTCTCAGCGCCCGCAAGATCGGAAAATTTTCAGGGAAATACAGCCGATCGTTTTCGGCGTCATAAAATTGAGAACCTGCAACTAATTGTTCAACACTGTTGCCTAGCATACTATTTGCCAACCCAGTACCTGCATCTAGCAACTGCTGAGTGGCATGATTGATATAGGCGATCGAGCCGTCGGGATTGTAAACAGATACCCCCACAGGCAAAGCTGCTAAAAATTGATTTAACCGGCTTTCACTCGCAGACAATTCCTGGTTTGCTATCTGCAACTGTTTGTTTGCTTCTCGCCCCTTAATAACTTCATCAGCCAACTTTTGGTCTTGCAAATAGCTGTGAACTGCTTCTACTACTGTTAACTTCAAATCTTCCTTTTGCCAAGGTTTGGGGATGTAGCGGTACAGCTTGGCATACTTGATAGCGTGACCCACAGCCTCTAAATCTGCTTGGCCAGTCAGCATAATTTTCAGCGTATTGGGCGATCGTTCATGAATTATTTGGAGCAGTTCGTCTCCTTTGATATCCGGCATGATATAATCAGAAACAACTAAAGCTATTTCGTGTTCGTCCGCCTGTAAATCTGTTAATAACTCTAAAGCATCTTCTCCTCCTTGCGCTGTTTCAATAATACACCGATCGCCGATCGCCTTTTTTAGTTCAATCTTTAAACTGTTCAGAACATCAGCTTCGTCATCAATACAAACAATCACAGGTTTTTTCATGATTTTGCTTCCCGGAGTTTTTTTTGCTTCTCTCTTTGCTGCTACAATTTTGGTAAAGAATCAGATTTCAACCGATTTTTTTTACCAACTTTTTTGGGTAACACTAGATTGAGTTGAATCTCGATCGCCATTTCAATGTGATCCTCTAGAGGAAATTTCCCGATCGACCTTCACGCCTGAAAATTGGATCTGAAGCCTCCCCCTAAACGGGGGAAATCAAACAAAATGATTCATTGCTCCAATCCTCTTCTATCGATGGAAGAGGTAGCTGTCAACTGTCAACTGTCAACTGTCAACTGTCAACTGATGAACTCTACCATGCTATTTTTATGCCTCGGCAATTAAAGTAAGAATTTTCTGGTAGTCAAAATTATTGAGATGATCCTGGAGGATTTCGGCAAATTCAGGACGATCGTACCTTAATTGCTCGATCGTCCTCGCAATTAAGTCAAAATCAGCGCTACGTATTACCTGCCTCATGTTTTCTATCCATTCTGCGGGAAGTGCGGGCGAGTAAGCAAGCGCAGCATTAGAGGTAGCGTCAGATTGATTGTGGAGATCGCCCGTTGGGATAAAATCAGTTGAGTAAGAGTAGAGGTACCTCACTCCCAAATGTTTGTGGAGCGTATCAAATATATCAGTTTTGCGGAAAGGTTTGCTAATAAAATCGTCGCAGCCTATAGATAAAGCAGACGATCGTTTCTCTTCAATAGTGCTAGCTGTCAAAGCAACAATCTTCGGAATCACAGAGCCGTTTTCTTGTCGCTCTTGCTCTTGCTGCTGTATTCTGTTCCTAATTTCTTTAGTAGCTTCATAGCCGTCCATCACTGGCATTCGCAGATCCATCAAAATTAAATGCGGCTGCCAATTTTCCCATATTTCTATTGCTTCGCAGCCATCGCTAGCCTCTCGCACTCCAAAACCCAAGGGAGAAAGAATTTTGACTAAAAGTTGGCGGTTGTCTTCGCGATCGTCTACAATTAAAATTCTATAGCAGGGTTGATTTGGTTCCAACCCAGTAACTTCCCGGTTAATTTCTGGGGCAGGAATATTAGCAACATCAACCACACCTACTGGAATCTCAAATTTAAAATTTGTCCCGCGTTCTAATTCACTTTCTACGACGATTTCTCCTCCCATCAGCCGGACAAATTGACGGGTAATAGTCAATCCCAAACCCGTACCCTTTTGAGTTCTTTGACCCGAAGATGTTTGCACAAATGCCTTGAAAATATTCCCCAATTCTTCCGAAGCAATACCAACGCCTGTATCTTCTATTTCAAACTGAAGGAAAATTACCCGCTCGTCAGTTAAATCATCAGCCTCATCTGTGGGTACAACAGTTGCCACATCAATTCTATTGGTGGCAAAGTCTCTAATACTTTTTGTAGTATCAATGCAAGCTGTGGGATTCCCCAATAAATCAACTATTCTAGATTTTTCTAATTGTGAAACCCTTAAAACGATCGAACCTTGTTCCGTAAACTTAATTGCATTGCTGAGAATATTTATCAGCACTTGCCGCAGTTTGACATCATCGGTTCGCACGTACTGGGCAACGTCATTTGCTCGCTGAAAAAGCAACTGAACCTCTTGATTCTTTGCCCGCATTTGAAACATATCTTGTAAATCGTCAAGCAAGCGGTATAAGTCGAAGTCTTTAGGGTCAAGTATCATCCGCCCCGCTTCAATTTTTGACAAGTCTAAAACTTCATTGATCAGGGCCAGCAAGTGTTCGCCACTGCGACGAATAATACTCAGATTTTCGTGATTTTCGACAGTAAAATTGGAGCTGCCTTCCATGATTTGTGCAAACCCCAGTATCGAATTGAGAGGAGTCCGCAATTCATGGCTCATATTGGCCAAAAACGTGCTTTTAGCTTTGTTTGCAGCTTCAGCAGCTAAGGCGGCTTGTTGCAGTTGTTCTGTGCGTTCGTCTATTTTGGTTTCTAAGGTGTGCTGGTAATCTGCTAGTATTTTTTCGGCTCGTTTGCGATCGGTAATATCTTGAAAAGCTGCGATCGCATAAACAATATTTCCCCTAGCGTCAAAAATTGGGGTAGTATTGATCTCGATCGCAATTATTTTGCCATCTTGACGGATTTCTACATCGTCAACCCTGACAAATTCTCCTTTGAGCGCGCGCAAAATTGGTAGATTGTCCGGCGGGTAAAGCTCATCAGTATTGGCAACATAAAGTTGATAAGTTGCAGCTAATTGTTCCGCAGTGCTTTCCGGGATAGTGTCTGCACCCAGCAAATCCCGCGCTGCTTGGTTGAAATAGGCGATCGAGCCGTCGGGATTGTAAACAGATACCCCCACGGGCAGAGCTGCTAAAAATTGGTTCAGGCGGCTTTCGCTCGCCGACAGCGCCGCATTTACTTCTTGCCGCTTCAGGATTTCATCTGTTAACTTTTGGTCTTGCAAGTAACTGTGAATTGCTTCTACTACCGTTAATTTTAAATCTTCATTGTGCCAAGGTTTAGGGATGTAACGGTACAATTTAGCATACTTTATAGCATTGCTCAGAGCTTCCAAATCAGCTTGCCCAGTCAGCATAATAGTCAGCGTATCGGGCGATCGTTCGTGAATTTTTTTAAGCAGTTCATCCCCTTTAATATCCGGCATAATATAATCGGAAAGCACCAACGCAATCTCGTATTCATCCGCCTGCAAATCTTCCAGTAACTCTAAAGCATCTTCCCCCCCCTCAGCCGTTTCAATAATACACCGATCCCCGATCGCCTTTTTCAGTTCAATCTTTAAACTGTTCAAAACATCAGGTTCGTCATCAATACATACAATCACAGGTTTTTTCATAATAACTTTGCCAGCCCAGATTTGATCGTATCTATTAACTCTTTACTTTTCCACGGTTTGTACAAACAGCAGTATAAATCGGCTTCTTCTACTGCCCGCTGAAGAGCAGCTTTATCCGCTTGCCCCGTCAACATCACCTTAACGATTTTGGGATATTTTTGGTGAACTCTAATTAACAGTTCGTCACCTTTAATTCCCGGCATCAGCCAATCAGAAACAACCACAATCACCTCAGCTTCTGCTGGAAACTCCTCCAGTAAATCTAAAGCTTCATCACCACTTTCAGCTAATTCGTAAAAATAATCATCTTTAAATTCATTCTTGAGCTGCATCTTGAGAGTCTTCAAGATATCGGGTTCATCGTCAACGCAAAGAATTACAGGCTTATTCATCTTTTGCTCTCTGCTATTATTTTAATGGGTTTACCGACATGACTTGCTTCTGTGTTATTGATTTGGGGCGAGGATGCACTATCTATGTCCCCTATTTTATTTTAATAGAACTTCACAAAAGAAACCCGGTCAATCGCAATAAATCTTATGTTTGTCAGCGAGACAGCCCCTGTCGCTATCGGAAATCAGCCCCTGCGGATAATACCATTTTGGCATTGGAGGATTGGGGATGTTCGATTGGGTATCACTGATGACAATCGGGGTTTGGTGCTTGCTGACAGTGGCATTCTTTTTTTAACAGGTGTAAGTTTAGTTTAATAGATTGGGAGGGAGACTGTAAAGCTTGTCTGTCCCGGTACCGACTCTACAGCAATTGTACCTTCATGTTTGTCAACAATTTTTCTCACGATGTCCAATCCCAAACCGCTACCTTCCCCCGCAGATTTAGTCGTAAAAAATGGGTGAAAAATTTTGGGAATAACTTCTGGGGGAATACCTTTGCCGTCATCAGTAAATTTGAGGACAAGATTTGTCTCTTGCTGCTTAGTTTCAATCGTCAAAATACCTTTATAATCCATTGCTTGCAGGGCATTGTGAATTAGATTTGTCCAAACTTGATTTAAGTCATCGGGATAGCACATAATTTTCGGTAAATCTCCATAGTTTTTGACTACTTCTATGCCGTGTTTCAGTTGATTTTGATAAAGAGTTAGCACCATTTCAATGCCATCATGCAAGTTCGCCTGCACTTTTTCTTGCTTGCTATCGAAATGAGCGTAGCTTTTTAAGGCAAATACTACTTTTCCCGACTTGGCTGTCGCTCTTTGGATCAGGCTAATACTTTTTTTAAAGCTCGCAAACTGGTAAGCAGTATTGAAAACCACTTCCCAATCCGGCAATTTAAAAAATGGCAACAATTCTTCTATGCGATCGTAAATCTCCATGTCAACTAAACTATCCGCTATTTCTTCCGCATTTTCAATGCCTCCTGCCATCAACTCGTTAGTCAACTGCTGCTTAATTTTGCGCTTTTCTCTGCTAGTAAATAGCGTTTCGTGATTTATAGATCTGTGCAGCAAAGCTAAAAAACAAGCTTGGCTTTCTTCAGAAAGTTGTTGAAAAAATTGAGGCATTTTTTCTAAATTTTCGTCCCAAAAATTAGAAATATTATCAATAGATGAACCTATGATGCCCAGCGGAGTATTGATTTCGTGGGCAATGCCGGCAATCAGTTGTCCCAGTGCCGCCATTTTTTCCGATTGAATCAAATGCTCTTGTGTCGCTTGCAATTGGTAGATAGCAGTTGCTAAATCTTGATTTTTTTCTTGCAAACTTTGTTGCAACGAACAAATTTTTAAATGAGTTTCGATGCGGGCTAAAACTTCTTCAACCTGAAACGGTTTGGTAATAAAGTCCACTCCCCCAACTGCAAAAGCTTTAACTTTATCCATCACGTCGTTAATCGCACTGATGAAAATCACCGGGATGTCTTTTGTTACTTCAGAATCTTTGAGGTGCTGACAAACTTCATAGCCATCCATCTCCGGCATCATAATATCCAGCAGGACTATATCTGGGGGCATTTTTTGAGCGGCAGACAGTGCTAGCTTGCCGTTGGGAACCGGGCGAACTTGATAGCCTTTGTCGCTCAAAATTCCTGCCAGCAGCCGCAGGTTTTGTGGCGTGTCGTCCACCACTAAAATATTAGCTCGATTGGTGTTGGGTAAAGTTAAATTCATCGGTATTTACTGTTGTTCGCTGCGCTCGATTATGGTCAAAATTCTGTCATATTCAAAATTATTAATGCAATCTTGAAGCGTGGCAGCCAGAGAGGGGTTGATAGTGCCGATTTGTGCGATCGAACTGGCGATCGCCTCCATATCTACACTCAAAATATTTTGCTTGAATTGAACCCTCCAGTCTGGAGAAAGAGAGGCGATCGCCTCTGGTGTCAGCACATCCTGACTAGACTCCCCCGCACCCCCCATACTGACCTCTGTTGGCTCTTCATAAATATAGCGTACTCCTAAATGTTTCCCCATGGCCGCAAAGATATCTTCCTCTCGGAACGGTTTCCGCATAAAATCATCGCAACCCGTCGAAAGAATCACCGCCCGTTCTTCCTCCAAAACACTAGCAGTCAGGGCAACAATCGCCGTTGCTTGCCCGCCAGTTGTAGTTTTAATCTGTTTCGTTGCCTCGTACCCGTCCATTACAGGCATTCTCATGTCCATCCAAATTAGATGCGGTTCCCAATCCCTAAAAATATCCACCGCTTCTTGACCGTTATTCGCTTCTCTCAACAGAAATCCCAACGGACTGAGAAGTTTTACTAACAGTTGGCGGTTCAAAGGTTTGTCGTCCACAATTAGCAAGCGGTAAGGTGGCTGATTCGGTTCGAGGGCAACAACTCGACGTAGAGCTTTTTTGCTTTCAATATCACTAGCTTCCACTAGATGAACTTGGATGTCAAACTGAAATAGCGCACCCTTGCCCACCTCGCTGCTAACAGTAATTTCACCTCCCATCAATTGCACGAACTGGCGGCTGATCGCTAAACCTAAACCCGTCCCTTCTTGAGAATCTTTACCCGTTGTTGTCTGCACAAATGCTTCAAACAACTGATGGATTTCTTCGGTGGCAATGCCTGCACCAGTATCTTGAACTTCAAAGTGAAGCGAGTAGCGGCCGGGCATTTCATCAGCGCTGTTTTTGTGTAAATTCCGCTTTCCTCCTTTCACTTGCACAGACACTCCACCTTGTGAAGTAAATTTAATTGCATTGTTGAGCAAATTAATTAATACTTGGCGCAATTTCACTTCATCTGTGGAAATGTAATGGGGAACTTCTGCATCTCGATCGAAGATTAATTGCAAGTCTTTTTCCTCAGCTTTGAGAGCAAACATATCTTCTAAATCGTCGAGAAGTCGGTATAAATCGAAACTTTTTTCATTAATAGTAGTGCGTCCGGCTTCAATTTTTGACAAGTCTAAAACTTGGTTAATTAACGTCAGCAAATGCTCGCCGCTCCGCAGGATAATCCCGACATCTTCTTGATTTTCGGGAGACAAATTTTTACTGCGGATCATGACTTGAGCAAAGCCGATGACTGCGTTCAGGGGCGATCGCAATTCGTGGCTCATATTGGCGAGAAACGTACTTTTAGCTTTGTTGGCTGCTTCGGCGGCTTCTTTCGCCTGCTCCATTTTGATTTGTGCTTGTTTGCTATCCGTAATATCTTTAATAAAACCTTCGTGATAAAGTAGATTTCCTGCGGGATCGCACACGGCCCGACAATTTTCGGAAATCCAGATGATGCTACCATCTTTGCGGTAAATTTCCGATTCAAAGTTAGACAGTATCCCGTACTCGTCGATCAGCGCTACAAATTCGCTGCGGCGGTTGGGTTTCACGTAAAGCTGGTTCTTGAAATTCGGCTGTGCTGCGATTAATTCTGCGGGCGATTCGTAACCGTAGAGTTCAGCTAAAGCGGGGTTGGCGCTGAGGTATGTCCCGTCAGCAGCAGTTTGAAAAATGCCATTCAAAGCATTTTCATAAATGTTGCGATACTTTTCTTCTGCTTCGCGGAGGGCGGTTTCTGCTTTTTGGCGATCGGTAATATCGCTCGAAATCGAGAGAAAACAAGCTTCTCCGTCAATATCGATGGTTTCAATAGACAGCAGGGCAGTTCTTTCTGTACCGTTTTTTTTGCGAAATCTCAGCTCGTAATTGTGAAGGGCTGTCTGGTTTCTTAACATTTGAATCATGCGATCGCGCTCTCCTAGGCTCGCCCAAAAATTCAGATCTACGGCTGTTTTGCCAATAATTTGGTCGTGCGTGTAGCCAATCATCCGGCAAAAGCTTTCATTAACTTCTATGTGGCGACCGTCACTGATTCTCGTGATCGTAATTGCATTTGGACTAGAACGAAAAGCTTTAGAAAACTTTTCTTTTGCCTTGGCAAGAGCGGCGGTACGTTCTGCAACTTGCACTGCTAAGTTTTGGTTGTATTCTTTTAACAGTTGCTCCGCTTGTTTGCGTTCCGTAATATTTTGAAAAGCGCACATCCCGTAGATAATATGTCCTTGGGCGTCGTAAATAGGAGTTCCCCAAACTTGTAGGGGAACAGTTTTGTCACTGGAGGAGATTTCCATGTCATCGACAGTGACACTTTTGCCCTGCAAAGCATTTAAAATAGGGTCGTGTTCCGCCGGGTAAATTTCCTGGGTTCCAGCTAAATAAACTTTGTAAGCTTGGCGCAAATTTTCGGCATCTGCTGCTATGATTCCTTGACCAAAAAGTTGCTCTCCTATAGGATTAATGTAGTGAGGTTTACCATTTTTTTCGACAATAAAAATGCCTAGCGGTACTGCATCGAGAAATTGTTTAACTCGGCTTTCACTTTCCGAGAGCGAAGTAAATGAATGCTGCAATTGCTCTGCCATGCTGTTAAAAGCAGTGGCAAGTTCTCCGAGTTCGTCAGAACGATAACTCACTAATTTTGTATCCCACTCATTGCTCGCCAAAGCTTTCGCGGCCAAATTTAACATTAAAATCGGTCGCACCACCCATTTCGCAGTCAGAATCCCTAGAATTGTCGCTGTTATCAAAGCTGCAACCGACAGCCAAATCGTCGTGCGCGTATTAGAGTTAATTTGCTCCATAAAATCAGACTCTGACACAACCACCACAACCAGCCAATTTAAGCCGTATTCGTCAGTAATGGGAAAAACTTGGAGAAATTCTTGTTGCCCGTCGATCTTAAATTCAAATTGATAGTTTTGCTGAATATTTTTTAAACTGACGAAGTGATTTTTCAAAAAAGCAACACTAGAGCGCATAATTAAATTATCGCTGTTTACTGCTTGAATGCGTTTGGAATCTTTGGCTTTTCCCGTTAATATGGCTTGACTTTTAATCGAGCTTGCCACTAAATCACCTGTCGGTTCGAGAATAAATACTTGCCCTGAACGACCAAATTTTAGCGTTTGCAAAAAATGACTAATTTGGTTGATTCCCAATTCAGAGGCGATAACTCCTAACAGTTTGCCACTGCTATTATAAAAAGGTCTGCTCGCTTTTATTTGCAGCACGTTATAGCCAAAATTTATGTAAACTTCGCTCCAAGTAGGCTTTCCTTGCTTGATAGCACTCGTATAAAAAGGACGGTTACGTGGATCGTAGTTAGGAACTTTTTTAGCAAGTTTGACGCGGTTGGCATTATTGTCGATGTTGTAGTAGTAAAGATCGCCGCCACCTGGGGTCAGTTGTTCTGCAATCTGCGGTTGTTCCGAAGTTGATTCTCTATCGATCCAACCGACACGGAAAGATTGACCTTCTGCATTGGCAAGGCCAGCATTGCCTAAAGAAGGGAAAGCTTGAACTTGCCGCCAAAAATAAAGTTCAGCTTCTGAGAGTTTTTGAAAGTCTAACAAGCCCTGTTGCAGGGCATAATAGTTAATTTGATTGACTTGTTGGGGAACTTGGAGGTAGCTTTTGACGCGATCGTAAACTCGGTTGCTAATTTCTTGTCGCAACTGAGCGGCCACATCGTTGACCGCGCGCTGACCGTTTTGGAACGACAGCCAACCTACAACTCCTACTATGCCAACAATTTGCACTAAAAAAGGAAGCACGAGCACAGTTTGTAATGGAGCTTTGCCGATAATTTTGGTAGCAAAGCGATTCAGCGGTTTAGGAAACATATTCATCCTAAAAATAATTGAAATTGGTCGTGGAAATTAGTAGATCTTAAAGTCTTGGAGCGATACAGGAGGGAGTTGTCTCAAATCCGGTTCCTGACTCATCGTAAAAGTGTTGGCGATCGCCTTTTGAGAGTTTTGAGGACTTCCCTCGTGACTGCACAATTAGAGTTTTTTAACCTGATTTGCGAGTGCGAAGCAATCCTGGGTGTTGGCGATCGCGATCGGATCGCTTGCCTTCCGGTCTTCGGACACGCAATAGAGATGTCCGCGGCATAAGTAGGTGGTTACAAATAAAGATTACATCAGTTGGGCGGGTGAAAGCGCTGCTCTACTAGCTTCTATCATAGAATTTTAACCGACACCAGCCCTTACAAGAGAATCAGGTTTTTTTTGATGACCTACTTACTTGTTGCGGGAAATGCAGATTGGTATAACTGCTATGCAGATATTGTCCGTACTGACAACTGTCCAGGGTATTAATTTAAATTAATCTAGCGTATTTCAAGAGAAAGTTTTTGGAGAACTATCGATGCAGGTGATTGGGTACGATCGCACTATCCGCAGCCACCGGCACCCAAAACACCTGCATTTACCTGCGATTCAACTCCACCCTTTCGCCGTAACGCAACAACATATCCAAGCTTTCCAAACGATTTTGCCAAGTTTGCACCTGATAGCTATTTTCCCCAGAATGCAAGCGCATCGTAGATTGAAATTGAGCTTCAAAACTCGCCAACAATCTTTTAGCAGTTGTTAAGCTTTCGGCAGAAGGACTTGCAGCCAATCTGCTCAAGGCAACACCCAATTCCTCCGATCGACTTTTGAGAACTTTCAATTCAGATTCCGACACCCGCAACTGATTGTTAGCCAACAAAAAACTCCATTCCTGCTTGAGAGCAGTATAGCGCGAAGCTGCTGCTGCAAAGGGCTGGCGGTAAGGAATTGGTTCGGAAGCAGAAGTTGTTAGCGAAGCCCTGGTAGACGATCGCACTCTGACACCTTGAGTGCGGTTAAAAAAGCCCTGCATCCCGCTGCTGATACTTTCCACGGCAAAAATAGCATAGCCCCCAGTCGGCAAATCGCGCAAAGCTTGAATTTGGTCGATCGCCACAACTTCCGGGAGTGTCAACAACTTAACCGAGGGAGAAATCAAGGCCGAACCGAGCATTTGTTCCTTTGCTAGCGGTTCGGTAATGCGTTGAAGTCGGTTCGTATCCAAAGCATAAGTCATCGGCACAATCAAGTCTACAATCCCCTGACGGGCCCAAACTTCCCAATTTTGCTGAATTTTGTAAATCCGCTGACTTTCGGGGTGCGGAAACACCGCCACTGAGAGAATAGTGCGCGGATTATTCTGCCGCAAAAGCTGAGATACTTCAGCTACAAAACTATTAATTTGATTGGTCTTAAACTCAACCCACTGCCGCCACAAACTGCCAGAACTCGGCGAAATATTCACCGGATCGGTACCAGTTAACTGTTTAAATTGCTGCCTTGCTGCTGCACCGTAACCGTAGACAAAACCTGCATTGTCATCTTGAAAAGGATAGCGAATGTAGTCTAATTGCACACCATCTACTTTGTATTTCCTGGTAATTTCGCTGATAATTCTTAGTAAATAATTCCGCGCTTCCGGGTTTGCAGGATCGAGATAAAATTTACCATCGTTAGGGTTTTGGGTGCGTCCTTTATTGTCAATATTTGCCCAATTTGGATAGGCCGAAAGTACCGGGCCTGGATAAGAACCAGGTTTGCCAATTAAAGTATTGTGGCGTTTATTGCCCGTGGCAAAAGTCCAAATCCAAGCGTGCAGTTCTATGCCTCGCTCGTGGGCTAATTTAACCGCAGATTCCAGAGGATCCCAGCCAACTGTGAGGGGGTTTTGTTGCGGTGCAACTTGACTGGGATAAATCGGATATCCGGCATTTAAAGTTTCAAAGAAAACCGTATTGATTCCGGCGGCGGCAAGTCGATCGAACACCGAGGCCAAACCCTGTTCCGATCGCGCTGCGACGATCGTACCGCGATCGAGCCAAACGGCGCGAATTTCCGCCCCAACGCGCTGCCCTTCCTGGGGGTAATTTTGCCACAGCAACTGGCGCGCTTGCACCCACTGCTGCCTGATCTCAGCGTATTTTTGCTCTTGCAGGAGTTGGTCAAAATTTTGCAAAACCTGACGGGCCTTGGCGATCGCCCCTGTGGTTGCTGCTGGCAACACCAACGGGCGACTCGCCTGCGGCCCACCGACACTGTTGTTTGACGCCACCAATTGAGGGGGGATAGCAGCATTGATATTGACCGCAGTATTGCCTGAATTAGCTGCTGTCAGGGCGCTTTCAAACCTGCCGAGGAGGTTGGTGAGTTCTTGGCGCATCAAGTAGGCTTCAATGCTGACGATCGGCTTATTGGAATTTATCTGCACGTCCAAACCCGCCGGCGCCGACTGATCCGAAGGGTCTGTAAAAGTTGCAGGTACGGGATCGGGAAGGGGGGGAGAAGGAGAAAGTCGGCTCAGCGGAGTATTGCGCGGCGAACTGGGGGTATTTCTCGTGACCCTGGAGGGGGGATTTGGCAGCGGTGGTGCGGCTGCTGTTGGCGGCTCGACAGGCCTACCCACAGTTCCTCCCCAGCGGGCGATCGAGGCCCGCAGCCAAGCCGAGTCTATATTTGGGGAACCGTCGCTACCCCAGCGCCAGCCGAGATAGGTAGCGCGATCGGTGGCGATCGCAGCGGAGGAACCGGAACTATCTTTCCAGGTAGCGATGGTTTGACTGTTCGCGTCGGCGGGAATCAAGACGCCGCCTTGAACCGAGGCATTTTTTTGTTCTGGGGGAACCCAGTTGCTAGAACTGGTACAAGCGAGATCGCGGCAGCGGGTGCGGGGTTGCACACCCCCCCGCTGAGTCAACGGAAAAGCCCAATAGGCTCCGAGGAGCGATCGTAAAGATTGACGTACCAAGGCTGGGGAACTGCGGCCGACTGGGCCCGAAGCAATCAAGCGGCCTCCCTGTTTTGTCCAGGCTTCTAAAACTTTAATTTGCGCCGGAGTCAAAGTTTCTATATTGGGCAAAAACAGCACGTTAACGCCTGCTAAATCCGCCAAATTTTTGATGTCTTCGAGATTTATTGGTTTGTAAGCAATGCCGCTTTCCCAGAGGCGCGTGGTAATCTTCACCCAGTCGGGGGAATTCTCGGAACTGCGAACAACTCCCAGAACTACTTGGGCAAAACTGGGAGAGGGAAATAGGATCGAGAGATTGAATAATGTACTCGCTAGAGTCCCAATGAAGACTCTTTGCAAGAAGGTGAAAAAGCGAATTTCTTGATTTCTATCGGGCTTTTTGATTTGTTGTATTGACACGAGAATTACCCACCACACCACTTAGGAAAATTTCAATAAAAATTTCGAGGAATTAATCCGCACACTACAGTTTTTTATCACGTCCTGCAACCTAAATCAGGAAAATATGCGATCGCCCGCCTACAATGGGATCGAATTCGAGCGAACCGATCTCAGGTGCGATCGAACGATCGCCATAAAAAAGGTTTGTAGTGAGGACTTTAGTCCGCATTTAGGAAGGACTGAAGTCCTCACTACAAACCTTACTTACTGTTTGTAGTGAGGACTTTAGTCCGCATTTAGGAAGGACTGAAGTCCTCACTACAAACCTT
>NZ_JAHRFA010000040.1:25799-30398 GCF_020883045.1 Microcoleus sp. CAWBG58
TGAGGACTTTAGTCCGCATTTAGGAAGGACTGAAGTCCTCACTACAAACCTTACTTACTGTTTGTAGTGAGGACTTTAGTCCGCATTTAGGAAGGACTGAAGTCCTCACTACAAACCTTACTTACTGTTTGTAGTGAGGACTTTAGTCCGCATTTAGGAAGGACTGAAGTCCTCACTACAAACCTTACTTACTGTTTGTAGTGAGGACTTTAGTCCGCATTTAGGAAGGACTGAAGTCCTCACTACAAACCTTACTTACTGTTTGTAGTGAGGACTTTAGTCCGCATTTAGGAAGGACTGAAGTCCTCACTACAAACCTTACTTACTGTTTGTAGTGAGGACTTTAGTCCGCATTTAGGAAGGACTGAAGTCCTCACTACAAACCTTACTTACTGAGTTGCAGCTTCATTTACGGGGAATCGATCGATCAACTGCATCGCCCGACAAGCATTTTTCCGCAAAGAATCGGAAACATGAGGAACATGAGGAATCTGAGACAAGAAATCCAAAGTCCGGCGCAAAATCCGCACCACATCCCCTTCATCCAAACTCGTGTGACTAATCAGTTCCAGCCATTCCACGCCCAGAGCCCACTGTTCCACCAAAGTCACTATATCCCGTTCCAGCCAAATCGGGATTGCAGCTTCGTGACGGTACTGTACTTGAAACAACCGGCGGCGCAGCCCTTTTTGCAGGTTGTCCAAAGGCGCCAAAACTTCCGGCGACAGCGAGTAATGAGT
This sequence comes from Microcoleus sp. CAWBG58, assembly GCF_020883045.1. Classification (NCBI taxonomy): domain Bacteria; kingdom Bacillati; phylum Cyanobacteriota; class Cyanophyceae; order Oscillatoriales; family Microcoleaceae; genus Microcoleus; species Microcoleus sp. CAWBG58. Next base: position 26,540 of record NZ_JAHRFA010000040.1, read on the forward strand.
CCAACTGTCAGGCCGAGAAACTTCTGTAACCAAGGCCGCGCAAGCAGCAGCGAGGTGGTGGGGGTCGAGTTCGTCAAACTCGGCAGACATCAGGGACAAACCCAGCCACAGTTCATTATCACCGCGAATGGCGGCGCAAGCTTGACCCAAGATTGTGGGTACCAACCTGTCGGAGGAGTCATCTCGGTTCCCATCTGGGGAAATTACTCTTTCCAAACATCCGAAATTTAGCAAGATGTCAATTAAGTTGAGAAATTGCTCCCAGTAACGAGCTCGCTGCTTTTCTAAGTCTTGTTCGGCTTTGCGGATTTCTTTTTTCAATTCTTCGCGGCGGCGCTGGCGCTTGAGCAAAGTACCGGGATTGCCCCATTCGAGAACTGGGTGAATTTCTAGTTTAGCTTCTAGGGCGGCGATTTTCTGCTGTTGCTCGATCGCCTCTGGGCTCGGTTCCGGTGCGGGCAATTCTGGGATCGATTGAGCAATTTCCACAGTTTCTTCACTTCCCAAGCGACACTGGCCGAGTCTCAGGGTCAATTCGGGAGGCGGGTTTAAGCCATCTGCGACACTCAAGCGGGGTAGTTGGGCGTGGAGGGTGGCAACATCGCTAATGGCGACGATATACCAGCGGTTGTCTTTGCCCAAACATACCAAATTTGGTGCTTGGCCGGAACCTGGGATTTTGGCAACCAGTACGGCGGGGACTGGGGTTGTGTGCGATCGTTTGGCTGTCGGGACGTGTTTGCCCTTCAGACTCAGAACCGTGCCTAGCACTGCAAAAGCTACAGCTACGGACATCTCCTTAATGCGCGTTTCTTCTGCTTGCTGCAATAGAGTTTTCAGCAAACGTTTGTCTTCTTTGAGCCTTCCCTGCAATTTTTCGTAATGGGCGAGTTGTTTTTCCAGGGTAGAGACATTACCTCCGGCGGCCAGGGACTCTTCGAGCACCGCCAATTCTGCCAGTAACCGGTCTAATTCTGCTTGTTGCGGCTGCAAGTACAAGGTAGATAGATATTGACCAAAACTGCGTTCTACCAACTCTTGAGCTTCATCAAGCGTGTGAGTTTGCAGCAAATTCAGCACCATGCCGTAGCTGGGCGTAAACTGACTGGCAAGGGGGTCGGCCTTGGCTGTTGCCAAATAGGAGGCTTCCTTTGCGCCTTCAAAGCGGGTCTGAACTGCGACCACGTGCCCCAGCTCGTCCATGCCCCGGCGACCTGCCCGACCGGCCATTTGTAGGAATTCTGAAGCGTTTAGCAGTCGGTGTCCCTTGTCGGTGCGTTTGGACAGGGTGGAAATGACGGTGGTGCGGGCGGGCATATTGATCCCGGCTGCGAGGGTTTCGGTGGCAAATACGACTTTAATCAAACCTCTGCCAAAAAGTTCTTCTACTAAACCTTTCCAGGCGGGCAAAATGCCTGCGTGGTGGGCGGCGATGCCTTTTAAAAGTGCTTCTTTTTGACCGAAACGTTCTGCTTCTGGGTTGCGCTGTAAAAAATCGTCAATAATGCGTTTGAGCTCGGCTGTTTCGGCTGCGTTAACTAGGGAGAAATTGCCTACTTCTGCTACTGCTTGGTCGCACCCGCGACGGCTGAAGATGAAGTAAATTGCTGGTAGCATATCGCGATCGTCCAACCGAGACAAAACATCGGTCAAAGTGGGAGTCGGAATGCTACCTCTTTCTGATTTTTGCTGCTTCTTTTTGGGGACTAATCGCGGATTAGCTCTTTTGCCAGTTTCGTCTAAAAGGGGAAATATCCCTTTTTGATTGGCAAAGTGGAATTGTAGCGGCACTGGCCGAAAGTCTGAGTATACAAGCTCTGTGGGCCCGTGGACTTTGTTAATCCAGTCTGTGAGTTGGTCGCTATTAGCAACAGTTGCTGAGAGGGCGAGGAGTTGAATTTCGCTGGAACAATAGATGATTGATTCTTCCCAAACTGTACCGCGCTGGCGATCGTTCATGTAGTGACACTCGTCGAGCACCACGGTTTCGACTCCGGTGAGGGAAGCACCGACAGCGCCAATGGGCGTACCGTAGAGCATATTCCGAAATATTTCGGTAGTCATCACCAAAATCGGCGCATCTCGATTGAAGGAGATGTCGCCCGTCAGCAAACCTACCATCTCGTCTCCAAATTGATGGCGGAAGTCACGCAGCTTTTGGTTGGAGAGAGCTTTGAGGGGAGTGGTGTAGAAGACGCGCCGCCCTCTTGAGAGTGCTTGATGGATGGCGTATTCGCCGATTAAAGTTTTCCCTGAGCCCGTGGGAGCACACACGACAACGGATTTACCTGCATCGAGGGCGGCGATCGCATCTCTCTGAAAGTTATCTAGCTCGAATGGAAATATGGTCTTCAGATCCAGCTCTTGGCGGTTCTGGGAAGCGTTAGGCACAAGGATTATTATGAGGTTGCAGGTAAATATGCTTAAATCTTGCCGAAAGCAAGGCAGCAAAGGACGACTGTATTGATTTTAGACCAACGCCCGCAAATCGGCTATTAAGGAATAAGTCTGTTGGCAGTTGGCAGTTGGCAGTTGGCACAAGAAAGAAAAATTTTTGCCTTCTTCCCTCTTCCCTCTTCCTTCTTCCTTCTTCCCTCTTCCTTCTTCCTTCTCTATGATTCCTGTTATTTCGACTATTCCTGTAGTGCAGCTTGCTTCGGGCGATCGACTTTCGCTGCAAGTTTATCAATTTCGAGGTGCCGTTCCCGGCAAAAAGGCTTACATACAGTCTAACCTCCACGGTGCCGAAATTAGCGGCAATGCAGTGATTCACCAGTTAATTCAGTTGTTAATGTCTTTGGACAGCGATCGATTAATCGGGGAAATTTGGTTGGTACCGGTTTGCAATCCTGTAGGTGTGAATGTGCGATCGCACCATTTCTCGCCCGGCCGCTACAATCATTATGACGGGGCCGATTGGAACCGGATTTTTTGGGACTTTGAAAAAGCAGGCGAAGATATTCAGGCTTTTGCGAAGTCTCAGATCGATCGCGATGCTGATACGATCAAATGTAACTATAGAAAAGAGATTGCATTGAGTTTTGCGAAACAGTTGGCAAAAATCAATGCTCCCAGTTGCAGACCCTACAACGAAATTTACCGATACAAGCTACAATCTTTGTGTTTGGATGCCGATTACGTCCTGGATTTGCACAGTTCGACGAATCAAGCTGTAGATTATATTTATTGTTTTAGTTCCCGACAGGAAAGCGCGAAGGCCTTTTTGCTCGATCGCGGAATCGTGTTCGATGAATATGACGGCGATGCTTTTGATGAGGCGTTTCTCAAGCCTTGGCTGGCATTGGAGAAGAGTTTAGCAGAGTTGGGAAGTGCGATCGTCTTTGATGTCGAAGCTTGGACATTAGAATTAGGTTCGGGGATGCAGATGAATCCCGAGTCTGTGTCAAAAGGCTTGCGGGGGATAAAAAATTACTTAGCCAGTAAAGGTTTGTTGAAAATTGAAGGATTTCCCCTCCCGGAAACGGCGGCGCACCCCATAATTTTGACAGACAAGAAATCTGTACACAAATATTATTCTCCGGCGGGCGGTATGATTCAAGGTCGAGTGCAATTGGGGAGTTTTGTCAAGGAGGGCGATCGACTTTATCAAATTCTGAGTTTTAACAAGAATGGAGAACTTCCGAGTTTAGTTGAGGTTTGTGCGGAGTCGGATGTTTTTGTTTTTGATGTTTCGACGAATCAGTCGGCAAATCAAGGGGAATATGTGTTGTCTGTGTTGGTTCGTAGTAGGGACTTTAGTCCTCGGATTGATGCGGACTAAAGTCCTCACTACGAACCGTTTTAATATGATAGATTGATATTGTGTTGGTTCGTAGTAGGGACTTTAGTCCTCGGATTG
>NZ_JAHRFA010000040.1:30498-61475 GCF_020883045.1 Microcoleus sp. CAWBG58
AAAGTCCTCACTACGAACCGTTTTAATATGATAGATTGATATTGTGTTGGTTCGTAGTAGGGACTTTAGTCCTCGGATTGATGCGGACTAAAGTCCTCACTACGAACCGTTTTAATATGATAGATTGGTAAGGATTCAGGTCTAAAAACTTGCAGCTCCAACGCTTGCCTAGCAAGGGTTTTAGGGCAAAATAAGGGTTTTTGTCTTTCGCGATCTATTGTCAATAAACGACGAAAAATAACAGTTTTTGGTGGTTTATTGAGAATAGAGATTGATTTACGATCGAGTTCTATATCTAAAGTCTTTGCCCAGCAAGGATTTCAGTGACCTGAATCCTTACATAGATTGATATTGTGTTGGTTCGTAGTAGGGACTTTAGTCCTCGGATTGATGCGGACTAAAGTCCTCACTACGAACCGTTTTAATATGATAGATTGATATTGTGTTGGTTCGTAGTAGGGACTTTAGTCCTCGGATTGATGCGGACTGAAGTCCTCACTACGAACCATTTTAATATGATAGATTGATATTGTGTTGGTTCGTAGTAGGGACTTTAGTCCTCGGATTGATGCGGACTGAAGTCCTCACTACGAACCGTTTTAATATGGAAGATTGATATTGTGTTGGTTCGTAGTAGGGACTTTAGTCCTCGGATTGATGCGGACTGAAGTCCTCACTACGAACCGTTTTAATATGATAGATTGATATTGTGTTGGTTCGTAGTAGGGACTTTAGTCCTCGGATTGATGCGGACTGAAGTCCTCACTACGAACCTTATTTAATTTGGGCGGTTTTGCGATCGATAAAATGGCTTTTTCACCACGGTAGCCGGGTAATTTTTCCCGCGAATCTCAACTTCTAACTGCTGGCCAATTTTACCTAATTTTGCCGGAACAACCGCGAGGGCTACCGCCCGATTCAATGTAGGCGATAAGGTACCGCTAGTAACTTCTCCTACTTTTTCCCCTGCCACTATTATCGGGTAGCCGTGGCGCGCAATATGTCGCCCCTGCATTTCCAACCCTACCAACCGCTTCGATACTCCCGTGGCTTTCTGCTCTTCCAAAACATTCCGCCCAATAAAATCACCTTTGCTATCGAGGTGAACTACCCAACCCAATCCAGCCTCTAAAGGTGTAGTATTGTCATCGATATCTTGACCGTAAAGTGCCATTGCCGCTTCTAAACGCAAAGTATCTCTGGCACCCAAACCGCAGGGAACAACGCCAGCATCTAGGAATTTTTGCCAGATTTGTTTTCCGGTTTCTACATCCACCATGATTTCAAATCCATCTTCGCCAGTATAACCAGTTCTGGCGATAAAACTCGGCTGTCCCAACAACTTAGTTTCTAAGTGTCCGAAAGCTTTAATTGGTGCGAGGTTGTCTTCCACAAAAGGCTGGAGATAGTTAACAGCTTCCGGGCCTTGAATTGCAATTAAAACTTGGTCTTCGGAGAGGTCGGTAAAAACAATTTCGCTCAAGTCTAAGTGGGCGATAATCCAGGCTTTGTCTGTGATGCGAGTGGCGGCGTTAACAATGATTGCAGCCCGTTCTTCGCCCGTAGTTCCATCGGGTTCTTGGCAGTAGAAAATAATGTCGTCTAGGATGCAGCCTTTGTCATTTAATAAGACTGTATATTGAGCTTGTCCTGGTTGCAAGCGACTTAAGTCTGACGGTACTAAGGGTTGAAATTTTTCTATTACCTGTTTCCCTCTCAAACAGAATTTTCCCATGTGGGAAATGTCGAACATTCCTGCTTGCTGGCGTACTGCTTGGTGTTCGCTGCTGATACCTGCGTACTGTACGGCCATCTCCCACCCGGAAAAGGGCACCATTCGAGCTTTGAGCTGTAATGATAGTTCGTACAGAGGCGATCGCGCAAGCTGACTCGTTATCTCTGGATTGTTGGGTTCAGTTGAGTTTGCCACAGGTAGCGCTTTGTTGGTTGCGGTTGGACTGTTTAGATTTTAGGGGAAAGTTGGTTTTTGTGGTGTGTGGTGCGATCGAATTTAAGAATGCGATCGCCGTTGAAACCAGCTTGATACACACAAAACCCACTTCCAGTACGTTGAAAAATACGCTCTGAAAATTATGTTATTCTCTTCAGTCCGCGTCGGCGGACTTGGTTTTTGTAGACGCGGTTTCAACCGCCGTGTAATCTTGACTTATGGAGAATAGCGGGCTCGAACCGCTGACCCCTACAATGCCATTGTAGTGCTCTACCAACTGAGCTAATTCCCCTTTCTTTTCGCGCTCTCAATCATGCCTTAACTGACCGATATTTGTCAAGCCTTTTTGAAAAAATAGTTTTGAGCCTTGAACTGGCAAGGCTTTTGGCTTTTTTTTCAAAAAAATTCCTCGCTTTTTGACAATTGTCGATCGCCACTACAATCTAGTAGGTGTGCTGGGATATTTCAGTTAAATGGCTCAAACAAGACCCCATGAGGAAGTAGACGACTACCAGGGCCGCGGCTGAAACCGCAACTAGGGTGCCGGCTAGGATTAGTGAAAATTCTCGTTGCGCGATCGCCTCTTGCATTAGATGCAATGACCAGGCAACGAGGGCAACGTCAATTATTAAAATAGAAACCAGCATAAGTTACGATTTGTAACAGCTTACATATTGTAACAAAAGTTTTCGCGGAGTGCAGATAAGCTCATATGTATTTAAGTATTGGTGTTAAACGGGTGGGGAGCAGCGCAAAGCCATCAAGAAAAAGTATAGGTTTTCTTGATAATTACAATATGCAAAGTAAATGAGAGCTAGCTCTGCTTTACGGTAGTTGGCTTGAGTTCGCTAAAGTTCTCTCGAAGTTCACAGGTAGGTATTTTGGGTCGATCGAGCGCGATCGGTCGATCGCCCGCCATCAGTCGATCGTTAAAAGATCTCAAATGGGTTCTATAGGGATTGTCGATCGACAACAAACAAGATTTATTATCGAACACCGGAAGAACCAGCATCAATATTGTTAAATTTATTAGAGATGGAAGGATTGCAATTTGAGCAATGGTTCACGGTGATGGATCGCGATCGAATTCGTCAGCGCCCGTTACCGTAAATGGCGATCGCACAATTCTATTGCGGCGTGAGTTTGAGACGATAAATGAAGTAAGCTAGAGACAAAGGTTTCAAAATAGATGCAGACTCCATAGAGGCAAGCTGGCTATGAACTGGAAAACATACATTCACTCAAATCCTAAAATTCTGCTTGGAAAGCCTGTAATTAAGGGGACACGAATATCCGTGGAGTTCGTTTTAGGACTATTTTCAGAAGGTTGGACGCAGCAACAAGTTCTAGAAAATTATCCAACTCTTAATCATGAATCTATCCAAGCTGTATTTGCCTTCGCTGCGGAATGCCTCAAAGAAGACGTATTTTACACACCTTTACTCTTTGCTGAGGCAAGTTAATGCGGTTTCTGGCAAATGAAAACTTTCCACCAAGTGACTTAACCATTTCGATAGATGAAATTACCCAACGGAGAGAAGGCAGTGCTTGGCGACAAGCTTGAGAGATACTCACTAAATATGCAGCATTCCAAAGGAAAAGATAAAGCCATCCTGTTTAGAAAAAGATTGGGGATTACACTAGAAAAAAAAGCTATTTTAGAATTCGCTTTATTAGAATGTGCGGTCAATCAGGAGGCAGAAATCTACAAAACAGACAATTATGGAACCCAGTACGATCTCAAATTTTTCATGACTACGGAAACAGGAAGCTCTTGGGTGCTTTCATGTTGGATGATTCGCACCGATGAAGACTTTCCCAGGCTCACTAATACCTACCCTGTCAATAAGTGAGGATACTATAATGACGTTACACGAGTATGATGTTGTTGCCTTGACCGAAGAAATTCAGGCAATCCATAAAGAAACCTCTGGGCCAATTTTGCTCCGGCCCGGACAAGTTGGCACTATTCTGATGAGCTTTGACGATCGCGCTTATCTAGTAGATTTTGCTGATGCTCAAGGCAATACCTATGCAATGGAAACCATTCCCTCAGAAAAACTCATGCAACTCGTTTATGAGCCACTTCCTGCCTATACCTAGCTTACAAATAATACTTGAGAGAGTATTGAGCTGGAAGTGGCGATCGCACAATTCGATCGCGACGTGAATTTCGATCGATAAATGAAGTAAGCTAGAGACAAAGTTTTTAAACAATGAAGCTAGCTTTGGGTCATGATCGCTATGTGAAGCGCTATCCCAAAACGATCAAGAGTAAGACTTGACAAACAAAATTTGTCTGCGGTATAATATACATATTATCAGGGTGGCTGCGGCTAAGGTGTATTAACACTCAAAAGTAACCACATGAATATTTTAAAAAAACGTAGAGCGATTCCTCTACTTGGACTGTTGGTTATGCTAGCTACTTGGCTTTCGTTTATACCAAGCAGCAACGCTGTAAACCCAAGCACCATATGCAATAATTCGGGTAAATCTGAGCCAGGTTCGACAACTATTCAAGAACGTCGTCAGACTTTTCGTGGCTATCGGCTAAAACTTCAACTTCGCAGTTCCAAGAAAAATACAATTAAATGGGTGAGAGCCTGTGTCCCAGCAGGAACAGTTTTATACCTTAAGGATGCATCAGATAGTACATATACCAGCTACACGGCTGGTGTGCATGGGTGGAATTTTGGAGATAAATTGAGGACAAAAGCGCCTGTAAAAGCTTGCGCGATGCATCCGAGCGATGGCAGAGAATTCTGCACATCATTGGGTTGAAGTAAGTGACTAGCTTGTATCTGTTATCCCCTTCAAATAGCTTGAAGGGGATGAAGCTTTGATTATCACTACTCCCAGGATGTAGAAATTATGAATAGCTTAAAATTTTTAGTCTCCCCTTTGTTAATGCTTCTGGCACCTCTAATTTCTTGGGATCTTTATGTATCTATCTATGACATCATGCAACCACCAACTTGTCATGGTATTTCTTGCATTAATCAGGATGCTCGAAACGCTAAATGTGATACTGACGTACAAACTCGTCTTGAGCAAAAAATTGGAAACATAACACTTAAACTGAGATATTCTGCGCTGTGTAATGCTAGTTGGGCATCGGCGATAGTCCCTCCTTATTCTATCCTTTATGTCAAAGACAAAGAAGGTAAAGAATATGGACGCTACGAAACTGAAGATGATGGTATAGCTGGTCCGCATTATGGCAATATGGGACCAGGGAAAAAACTCAGCGCCTGTGTCAAACTCCCACAAGATAATCAACCAAAATGCACAACAGTAGCAGAATGATTTGGGAAATATCCATTTGATGTCACTTTATGAAGGCAGGAGTTATATGAGAAATAACTATTTCAATTGCGACCTCAGAAATGCAGACTTTAATGGACGTAATCTAACAGGCTATAACTTCGCTAAAGCCGATCTTCGAGGTGCAAAATTCACCAACGCTATTATCCAAGATACTGATTTCAGTCATAGCAATTGTGAAGATGCCAAATTTTGCAGTGCGAAAGCTGGATTGTCATTTGCTAAAGCTATTCGTTTGATTACAATATTATTTTTTATAGTAGTCATAGTGCTAGTTGTCCTCGGCTATCTTGGACAACGCATAGGAGATGGCATTGGTTCTAGCTTTGTGAAATTTACTACCAACCAGTCGGACAGAGATGAGCTAATGGCCAGCATTTGGGCTATTTCAACGTGCGCTTTATTATTTATAGCTTTTGCATATAACATTCAACGTGGATTAGAAAAAGCATTCAGGATAACAATTATTTATGGCACTGTAATTGTTGGATTGGCTATGCTTAGAATTCTGATTTTAAGTTTAGTTAGGGTATCATTTGGGCATGGTATTCCTTCTGTTTCAGGCTATGCAATAAGATTTTTAGCAAAAATTGCCACTGCTGCTGTCGCAGGATTTGGAATCAGTTTTGTGGCTGTTTCTGTAGCTATTCTAATAGTAGCTACTCAAATTTTAATTAACAGCCATAAAAAAGGTATAATATTGATAAGTAGCGCACTAATTTTCGTATCTATCATCCTAACATTTTTTATTCATGCTAGTCATTCAGGAAGTGTTTCTACTGCAATGTTTATGGTTGTCACACTACTTGGTGTCTTTCTGGGTAGTTATGTTGCTGACCAAGCATCAAGCGATCGACCTGAATATAATTTAGTTAATGAAAATGCGATAGCACTTGCCTCCCTAGGCGGTACTAATTTTCAAGAGGCTAATCTCACAAATGCTGATTTTACTGGAGCATACTTGAGAGGTGCTGACTTCAGAGATTCTGAGTTGAATGGTACTTGCTGGCTAGGAGTAAAATTTCTTACTCAATCTAGATTAGATCGGACTTTTCTCTACCTAAAAGACTTGGAAAAGCGACTATCAATAATAAAGCTGCTAACAACAGGTGAAGGCGCATATGGAAATTTTGAAGGCTTAAAACTTCAGGGCATAAATTTGCAGGGTGCCCAACTAAAGTGTGCTAATTTCAAACGAGCGGATATCAGTAACGCTAACTTGCGTGGTGCAGAATTATCTGAAGCCATTCTAGTGCAGACACGCCTTGATGGAACCGATTTTACAGGTGCTACTCTGACTGGGGCATTTATCGAGAGATGGGGAGCTACGTTAAGAACAAAAATAGACCAGGTTAAGTGCGATTATGTATACATGAAAGAATCGGTTGAAGGAAGTAGGGAGACAGAGCGTATTCCTCATAGAGGGGAATTCAAAGAAGATGATTTTAGGAAATTTGCCATGTCTCTAATTGGCACTCTCGATCTGTTTCATAAAGATGATTTTGATTCCCGCGCTGTTGCTATATCGTTTAAGCAATTGGCAGAGCAGTATCCGGAAGAGGTGTTTAGAATTGTTGCGCTGGAAAAAACGGAAGACGGACAGGTCACTGTTAGAGTTAAAACAAAGTATTCAGAAAATAATGATGTATATAGAGAGGAATATTATCTACAGTATGACCAAGCCCTACTTTCACCGCCTTCGCAACCCGACGATCAGCTTCCAAAAGCATTCATGGATTTGGACAAGGAAACAGAAATTTTGCAATCAAGTCAAGATGCATTATCACAGGAAAATGGTAGTGCCATCATATTTATTAATGTTACTATAACGAATAGCGAAGTTTATTATCAAAGCAAGAAGGAGATTGTTATGGAAGGAGATACTTATAATGTCGGTCAAGCTGGAGCAGTCGGCAAATATGCTCGTTCAGAGAACAGTCAGTTCTATCAATCAGGGCAAAGTAAAACCCTTGTTGAAGCGGCTGCCGAAATTCAGAAACTTCTGAAACAGCTAGAACAGACAAATCCTGTAGCTACTGAGACCGAAAAAAATGTCTATGTTAATGACGAGACTACTCTTAGTTTTAAACGTCGAGTAGTCAGTGCTTTACAAGCTGGTGGTGAAACTGCGATCGAAGAGTTTTTAGACAACCCTTATGTAAACGTTGTAAAAGATGCTGTTAAGGGTTGGATAAAGCCAGAATAGTCGTGCTGTAAAGAGGCATAACAATTCTTTGGAGCGGCGGATGAAAGTCTTTGTACTTCGTTGAAGTCTTAGCCGCCGCTCAACTCGATAGTTAAATTCCTTAAATTATCTGTTGGAGTGTAGTCGCAGTCTTAGTTCAAATTCCAACCCAAAGGTGAATGCCATGCAAGCTAAACTTCAATAACAACTTTCTCCTGCTGATGCCGAAGTTATTTTGGGACGTTTGCCAGAACGAATTCAAGCGGCTCTAATTGCGCGTGCTGCGGAAATTGAATATCCGATCGCACCAACGATCGCACAAACAATCGAAATGGCGATCGCCAGTTTTCTCGACACAGAAGCATTAGGTTTTGTAGATTGTAAACCAGGACGCGGGCAGTAAAACGGAGAAAAGGTGTAAAAGTTTACGGTATACATGAAAGCTCAAATTCGATCGCCCGCACCAGTTTTGTTATCATGAAAGTCAATGGCTGCAAAAGGGAGATAGCTCAATTCCGCGTCTGAAGTATCGCAATGGAGTCACCTACGCGGATTCGTTCAAATGCTCTTCCAGCCTGCGTAGGCAGACTTTGCTCCTGTCGCGGCTCCTTCGCAGCGACTCCCTAGGAGTATTCCATTTGCCAGGTTGTTGCAAGTGGCGCAAGATCTCCGATTTACCACTATTCAAGATAGGCATTTCTGACCAACAGTGACGGCAAAACCATCGAACCTGACGATCTTGAAAATGACGAACCATTAGATTGGAACAGCAAGGACAGTTGAGCATAAAAAATCCTTTTCTAAAGCAGAAATATTAAAAAGTCGATTTTGTCTCTAACAAACCGATGGTTCGCTATTGTTTGAACAGGAATGTTTGTGGGTGTTAAATAGACGGCTCATCCCAAATCTAGCGAGTTGCCTTCTCTTACCGATCCATCACCTGAATCATTCCTATAATTTGCTGGGGAAAGCTGTCATTTGCTTGCGCCAGAAGGGTTTCATGCGATCGCAGCCAGCACCACTGACCGTCCGCCCGCCGCATTCGGTACTCAATGCTAATTACTTCCTCACGGTGCAGCGTACTGAATCGCTGAAAGTGTTCAGAAACTCGGTTCAGATCGTCCGGGTGAATTAAACCTGCCAGATCCAGCGGCTCGGCTACAGCAATGTTATCCGTGTGATAGCCCAACAGGTTTGCTATAGAACAACTGCCGCTCAGGTTATGTTGCTCCACCAGATCGTAGATGTAGATATTTTTTGATAGGATGGTGTCTGGTTCGATCGGGTTTTTGTCTAAAGCTTCAAACTCGGATTTAAGCGATGGAAGGGAGTGAGGCCCCGGATAGGCAGGAGAAACGGCATGAAAGGGCTGATACATAATACTTTTCCTGATTATTAACGTTTGTAAAAATGTTGCGGAACCGTGATGCTCTCAGAGGAGAAATCTCTCTCATTTCTTTGTAGATAGTGAGAGATCGATCTACTATCTGGAAAAGGATAGGAGCTTGGGGAGAGGTTTTGGGAGCAGCAAACAATCTGCTCGGGAATTAGAGGAATTGTGATTCATCTCCCACAGGCCTATTTTGATAGAGTAGTTGTGTAGAAACTGTGTGGATAGTCAAGATTGCTTTGGATTGCGCCTGACTACTTCGCAAATTCAAATCGACTTGGAGGTTGCCGTTGAAAATCCTGGTGGTGGATGACGATCGCATTGTTGCTCAGTCACTTCAATTATTACTGCGTCACTATAATTACGCGGTAGACATCGCTGTCGATGGCGAAGCAGCACTACAAATGGCAGATGCTTTTGACTACCATCTAGTTCTATTGGATGTTTTGCTGCCCCGATTGAATGGTATTGAGGTGTGTCAGCAACTCCGAAAGCAAGGATTTCGGCAACCTATCTTGTTGCTTACCGGACAGGGGGAAACCCAGCAGAAGGCGATCGCCCTCAACGCTGGAGCCGATGATTATGTGGTGAAACCCTTTGATAATGATGAACTGGTCGCTCGCATCCAAGCACTGTTTCGACGAGGGGCGACTGTGGGCGATCCAATACTCTCCTGGAACCATTTATCCCTCGATCCAAACACCCGAAGAGTTGTCTACCAGGATCGGCTATTAGTTCTGACACCCAAGGAATATGCGATTATAGAGCTATTTTTGCGGTCTCAGGAAACAGTGTTTAGTGCCAGAGTCATCCTCGATCGCGCCTGGAGTTCTTTGGAATCTCCAGGAGAAGAAGTTGTACGATATCACATCAAAGATCTGCGACAGAAATTAATGGCAGTGGGTGCGCCCAAGAATACGATCGAAACGGTTTACCGGGTGGGCTATCGACTGAATCCCCTCTATGCCTCCTCAACTCCGATTCAGGTCGATCGAATCCCCAGTCACCCCCAAGTTGACGAACTCCGCTCGGTCAACGATCGGTTGCAAACGGTTCTGGAACAACTGCGATCGACTCAAGCAGCTTTACAGCAAAAGAATCAGGAATTGGAGATTGCCGATCGAACTATCGAGCAACAAAGGCAGCAATTGCAAGCGACTCGTGATGAATTGGAACAGCGGGTGACAGAGCGTACCGCAGCTTTAAGTGAAAGTGAAGAACGGTTTCGCAGGGCGATCGATGCTGCAAGTCCCTGGATCGGAACTAACGGTCAGTTCAATGGGTATATTGGCTCAGTGATTGACGTTGGCGATCGCAAACTAGCCGAAGCTAGATTGAGCGAGTCGGAGGAAAAATATCGAGCGCTATTCAACGACATGAGCGAAGGCTTTTGCACTGTCGAAGTGCTGTATGACGAAGACGGGCAGCCCATCGACCATCGGTTTCTCCAAGCGAATCCAGCGTTTGAAAGACACACCAATTTAAGCAGTGCTTCAGGCAGCTTGGCGAGCGAACTGATGCCGGGACTCGAACGAGTTTGGAACGATCTTTATGCCCGAATTATCGCCACAGGGAAATCTGAGCGAATCGAGCAGTATTCGCCCGCATTCGATCGTTGGTTTGAGGTTGAAGCGGCGCGTGTCGGTGACGCATCGCTGTGCCGGGTTGCCGTTGTCTTCCGAGACATTACCGATCGCAAACGGGCAGAGGAAATCTTGCGGCGAACTGCCGAATTAGATGCTTTCCGGGTCGCTCTGGCTGACGCACTGCGCCCGCTCACGGATGCTTCAGATATTCTAGCGATCGCCGCTCGCACTTTGGGTGAATCTTTGCGGGCAACTCGGGTCATTTACTTTGAGGTAGTGTCAAATGGTGAGGAGGCGATCATTCATCGCAACTACACCAATGGTGTGGCAGAGATGAGTGGGCGATACCGTTTTGAAGACTACCGACGCAACCTCACTGCCGATCATCAAGCCGGAAAAACCCAGATCGTCACCAACATCCCCGATAATCCCAAATATAACGATGCTGAGAAGGCGAACTACCGCGAACTTGCGATTGCCGCACACATTGATGTGCCACTGGTTAAAAATAATCAGTTTGTCGCCATGCTGGCGGTGCATCAATCCACGCCGCGACAGTGGACTGAAACCGAGATCAAGCGGGTTGAAGAAACCGCAGAACGAACCTGGGCAGCCATCGAGCGTGCTCGCGCCGAAGCCGCTTTGCGCCAAAATGAGGAGCAGACTCGAAATATTCTAGAGAGCATTCATGAGGCATTCTTTGCCCTGGATGAAAACTGGCAGTTCACCTACTTGAATCCATCTGTCGAAGCCTTGCTCGATCGCACTCTAGACGATTTAGTGGGCAAGAACCTGTGGGAAGAATATCCCGGACTGATTGGCAGTGAATTTGAACCAATTTACCTGGGGGCAATGCACGATCGCGTCGCTGGCTCATTAACCCAGTTTTACCCGGATCACGATCGCTGGTACGAAGTTCGCACCTACCCTGCCCCAAACGGCATCAGTGTTTATTTCAGAAATGTCACCGAGCAAATTGCCGCCACAGCAGTCCTGCGCGAATCGGAGGAACGGTATCGCACGCTGTTTGAGTCGATCGATGAAGGCTTTTGTACCGTCGAAATGTTGTTTGATGAAAACGACACGCCAATCGATTACCGCTTTTTAGAAGTGAATCCCAGGTTTGAACGACAAACGGGATTGAGGCAGGTAGTGGGTAAGCGGATACTTGAAATGGTGCCGGAGTACGAGCAATATTGGTTTGAAATTTACGGCAGAATCGCCATGACGGGCGAACCCCTGCGGTTTGAGAATCAGGCGAGAGCATTGAACCGCTGGTACGATGTGTATGCCTACCGATCGGGACAGCCAGAGCAACACCGAGTGGGTATTTTGTTCAGAGATATTAGCGATCGCAAACAGGCAGAGCAAAAAATCCAAGAACAAGCGGCACTACTGGACATTACCTCCGATGCCATTTTTGTCCGGGACTTAGACCATCGCATTCTCTACTGGAATCAAGGGGCAAAGCAGATCTATGGCTGGCTGGCAACCGAAGCTATCGGGAAAACAGCCTATCACTTATTGCAATCCAATCCCGATCTGATACCCGAAATTATGCCAATGCTGTTGGCTCAAGGAGAATGGCAGGGCGAGCTGCACAAAACCACCAAAACAGGCAAAACGGTGATTGTAGAAGCCCGATGGACACTCATGCGGGATGCAGCCGATCGACCCCAATTTATTCTCTCAGTCGATACCGATATTACCGAAAAGAAACAACTGGAAGCCCAGTTTTATCGCGCTCAACGCTTAGAAAGCGTCGGCACTCTTGCCAGTGGCATCGCTCACGATCTCAACAATGTGTTAACGCCGATTCTGGCAATTTCTCAGTTGTTACGATTGCCGCAGTTCGGTTTGGCTGAGCGATCGCAGGAAATGTTACAGATCGTAGAAGATAGTGCCAAACGAGGTGCAAATATGGTGCGACAAATCCTCACATTTACCAGGGGTTCCGAAGGAGAACGAACGAGCGTCGAGGTTGCTCCGCTGTTGCAAGAAGTCATCAAAGTTGTTAAACAAACTTTCCCCAAATCCATTAAAGTTCGTAAAGCTATCCCAGAAAAATTTCTCAGCCAGGTGTCTGCTGATGCCACTCAATTACATCAGTTATTGATGAATCTTTGTGTCAACGCTCGTGATGCCATGCCCGATGGCGGTACTCTCACACTTGCGGTTGAAAATTTTGAGGTGAATGAAATCTTCGCCCAGATGAACCTGGATGCTCGGGTAGGGCAGTACGTTCTGATTGCGGTTTCTGATACGGGTACAGGAATTGCTCCTGAAGTGCGCGATCGGATCTTTGACCCCTTCTTCACCACCAAAGCATCCGGCCAGGGCACAGGCTTAGGACTATCGACCGTTTTGGGGATTGTCAGAAGCGATGGCGGTTTTGTCCAGGTTGCCAGTGAAGTCGGGAAAGGCACGCAATTTAAAGTGTACCTGCCCGCGATCGAGACTCAAGCTTCACGAAAGCTTCAGGAGGCGAAACTACCTCAAGGACAGGGAAAATTAATTTTAGTCGTAGATGATGAGGAATCAATTCTCCAAGCTACTGGCATAATTCTAGAAACGCATCACTATCGCGTACTCACGGCGAATAGTGGAACGAATGCGATCGCCACCTATGCTCAGCACCAACAGCAGATCGCTGTAGTTCTGGTAGACATGATGATGCCGGATATGGATGGGGTAACGCTAATTCGGATATTGCAGAAGATGAATCCCGAAATTAGGGCGATCGCCACCAGCGGAGTGATGCCTCAGTATCAACAGAACCTGAAAGCTCTCGGTATCACAACTTGCATCAATAAACCCTACACCACTGAAGAACTTCTGAACAAAATTCAACTACAGGGAATCTCTATTAATTGATTTTGCATAGATTTTAGCCTCAATTAAACTCGATATAACGAATTTGAGATGATTGTAGTTGGATACTGCAAATATGTCCCCGTCGAAACTCCGCTAATACCAATGCCAAAAGCTCAGATTGCGATCGACTCTTTTGGAGATGAATCGGCCGATCGAGAATTTTTAGCGAAAACAGCAGAAGTCTCAGGTCATAATCTCTGATACCGTTGCTTCAGAATAACTCATGGAACTCATTTATGAGACACTTCCTGCCTAGCCTACAAATAATACTTTAGAGAGTATTGAGCTGGAAGTGGCGATCGCACAATTCGATCGCGACGTGAGTTTGAGACGATAAATGAAGTAAGCTAGAGAGAAAGGTTTCAAAATAGATGCATACTCCGTAGAGGCAAGCTGGCTATGAACGGGAAAACATACATTCACTCAAATCCTAAAATTCTGCTTGGAAAGCCTGTAATTAAGGGGACACGAATATCTGTGGAATTCGTTTTAGGGCTATTTTCAGAAGGTTGGACCCAGCAACAAGTTCTAGAAAACTACCCAACGCTTAATCATGAATCTATCCAAGCTGTATTTGCCTTCGCTGCGGAATGCCTCAAAGAAGACGTATTTTACACGCCTTTACTCTTTGCTGAGGCAAGTTAATGCGGTTTCTGGCAAATGAAAACTTTCCTCTTCAGAGTGTACGAATGCTACGACAAGCGGATCTGGAAGTCGCTTCTATTACCGAGGATTCTCGCCCGAATTGAGGATTCCGAGGTTTTGGTTCGTGCGGCAGATGAGCAACAGGTGATTTTGACGTTCGATCGCGATTATATTGAAATACTTTATGGCTTGTTTGTGGCGAAGGTTGTAGAATAGAGAAGATCCACTGCACTGAATAGATGCCATGTCTTCTCCTGCAATTACCACGATCGTTAAGATGCTTGAGTCCCTACCTGACGAGCTTCAAAAGCAGGTAGTGGAGAATGTTCGCGCATATCTGTCAGAAATTGAAGAAGAAAAGCGATGGGATGAGTCGTTTAAGCGGACGAAGAATAATCTAGTTGCAGCAGCCCGGAAAGCCAAAGCCGAGATTGCAGCGGGAATGTCTACGCCGATGGACTATGAGCAGCTATGAAGTCCGCGACATTCTCACACACCGGAAGAACCAGCATCAATATTGTTAAATTTATTACAGATTGAAGGATTGCAATTTGAGGAACGGTTTACGGTGGTCGATCGCGATCGAATTCGTCAGCGCCCGTTACCGTAGATGGCGATCGCACAATTCGATCGCGACGTGAATTTCGATCGATAAATGAAGTAAACTAGAGAGAAAGGTTTTAAACAAAATCATGACTGAACTCCTTCAACAGGCGATCGCCCAAATCCAAAAACTCCCACCCGATCGGCAAGATGCGATCGCGGCTCGGTTTTTGGCAGAGTTGCAGGACGAGCAAAAATGGGAAACTCGTTTTGCTGACACGACAGACGATCAATGGGATCGGATGGCTGCAATGGTACGTCAAGAAATTGCGGAAGGAGAAACGGTTCCACTTGATGAGATTTTCCCAACACAAAAATGAAATCAAGTGTTACAAAGTCATTTCGCACGCGGCTAGAGAGTCTTCCTGCATCAGTTCAGGAACAAGCCGATAAAGCTTATGCCCTTTGGCAGGAAGATCCTTATCATCCAAGTCTTCAGTTCAAGCGAATCAGTCAGAAGCAACCGATTTATTCTGCTCGTGTCAGTATCAATTATCGTGTTTTAGGTTTATTGGAAGCCGATCGTATTTACTGGTACTGGATTGGTTCACACGACGAGTACGATGAACTACTGAAACGGATGTAGTTTAAGGCGATCGAATTCGTCAACGCCCGTTACCGTAATTATTGAAACTGTGATCGAATAGTCTGTCTAATCTTTTTGAATTCAATTTTGAGCGATCGCACTTTTCGAGAAATGCGATCGCTCAATTCAGTCTAACGGCGAGGTTTCGCCATTAAAATGACGCGGACTAATCCCGTGATGCTGCCGATTAGAGTCGAACTCAGAATCGCGATCGCCAGAATAATTGCCGTCGGTGATTCGCCATGCTCCACAATGGGCAGAGTGTCGATGGTCACAATGGAAGGAACGCTTTGATTGGTAGTATTAGATGAATGTTGATAAGACATTGCCTTGACTCCTGTATGTTTTGAGGTGTTATTCATACAGTTTCTGGGTTTGATATCTCATAATATGGGTAGTGAGAAAATTCTCAGTCTGGGGGGAAAGTTATGATGAGACGAGAAAAATTCCTGGAAGTGTTTGATAATCTGCCAACAAAACGCAAACAAGTGCTTCTAGGAATTCTGAGAGGTGACAACCGCGAAAAAATCATGGCGGATGTGGGAGTGAGTGAAGCTGCTCTGACTCAGCACCGACGACAACTTTACAAGGATTTTAAAATAGAGGTTTTTCAAAACGAAGCAGACGATCCGAGGAGTGGTGAGCGAAAGTTACCACTGCTTATCGCTCTCTGCACCCAGTACCAGCCTGAGTTAATTTCTCCAAATATCGATCGCATTTCCCCTCCTAGTTCTGAATCTCTCCTCTTTCCTAATTTTTCGACTTACAATCCGCAAACTTGGGTAGGGCGTGAATCGATCGTTGAAGAACTTCTGCCAAAATTGCAAGGACAGACTCGGTTGTTGTGGATTAAGGGTATTTCTGGGATTGGCAAAACGACGTTGGGAGAATGTCTGGCGAGTAAAGCCTGGGAAAAAGAGCGATCGTTTGAATGGATTTATCTGGAAATTTTGGAGGGACAAAGCCCAGATTTTGCCTCTGTTGCCGCTGAATTGTTAGCTAAATTGGGCGATCGCGAACTCGATCCCCAGGAACGGAATAATCCCGATCGGTTAGCGAAACGACTCTTGCAAAAGCTGCAATCTCATTCCTACTGGATTCAAATGGATTCGTTGGAACGCTTGCTCAATCCCGAACAGCCGAATCAATTTATTGATGCTTACTGGGCAACTTTTTTTCAGCGTTTCCTCACCGATTCCAATGTTGTCAGCCGTTTGGTATTGACGGCGCAAGCGCTTCCTGTGGCACTGGTTGAATTTAGCGATCGCTACCCGAATACTTGGGCAGAATACCGACTGAATGGGCTGTTGCAGTTAGAACAACTGGAATTTTTTGCCAAACGCGGGGTGGTTGTCGAACCTTCTAACCAAGATATCCTCAGCCGGATTGCCAAGATATATGAAGGTCATCCGCTGGTTTTGAAGGTGATTGCTGAAGATATTTTGCAGGAATTTGCAGGCGATGTTGACCGCTATTGGCAAGTTTATCAACCAGAATTTGAGCAAGTTGCGAGGGAATTACAAGCCACCCGCCTAGATGAAACGGAATACAACGAAGCCCTCGATCGCAAAGTCCGAGAACGCATCAAGAAATCTTTAGAACAACTCCCTGCGGATGCTCTCGATTTACTCTGTCGCAGTGCAGTGTTTCGCCGCCCGGTTCCCAAAAAGTTTTGGTTGGCGATGATTGCCGATCGATCTTCTCAACAGCAAAAAGTGGCTTATCGAGTTTTGGACGATCGGGCTTTGATTGAAAAAGAAGGCACTGATATTCGCCAACACAATTTGATCCGTGCGATCGGCTACGATCTGATTAGAGCCGATATCCCCACTTGGCACCATGCCGAACGCCAAGCAGCCCACCTATGGCTCAATTTCTATCAACCCGCCCTCGATGCTCCTAATCTGGAAACCGTGCGTGGCTACCTGGAAGCGTTTGACCACTATTATGAAATTGAGGATTGGGATACGACTAAAGAACTCTTTACCAAAACAATAAACACACCGGCTCAAACTACTTTGCACCGACAACTAGATATTTGGAGCTATTATCGGGAAGAAATTAACCTTTGTGCAAAACTGTTGGGTAAATGTAGTTTTGATATAGACCTCAAATCCTGGAACGGTATTGCTAACGGCTACTTCAGCTTAGGGAACTACTACAAATCCATTGAAGCTGATAAAAACTCTTTGAAAATTGCGCTGGATATAGCTGATCGCGATGGGGAAGGGCGTGCCCTGGGAAATTTGGGACTTTCGTACTACAGTCTAGGTGAGTACGAACGGGCCGTTAATTTTCACCAGCAAGCCCTAATTATTAGCCAAGAGATTGGCGATCTTCAGGCTGAAGCGCAAGATTTTGGCAATTTGGGCCTTTCGTACTACGGTCTAGGGGAGTACAAGCAAGCAATTGAATTTCATCAGAAATGTCTAAACATTATGCACGAGATTGGTGAGCTGCGGGGTAAAGGCATTGCCCTATGCGATCTTGGGAGTGCTTATTACAGTCTAGGTCAGTATAAACAAGCTATTAATTTTCATCAGCAAGCATTAGTCCTGGGATGTGAAATTGGTGACCGTCAGGGTGAAAGTAATGCACTATGCGGTTTGGGGAATGTGTACAGTAGTCTAGGGTACTACGAGGAGGCTATCAACTACCATCAGCAAAGCATAACCATTGCCCAGGAAATTGGCGAGCGTTGGGGTGAAGGACGGGCCTTGTGCGGTTTAGGAAAGGTGTACTATAGCTTGGGGCAATATCAGCAGGCAATTGACTTTCATCAGCAACACCTAACTATTGCACAAGAGATTAGTGAGCTTACCGATAAAGGGATTGCCCTAGAAAATTTAGGGGGGACTCTGATTAAACTTGGTCGATATTTTGAAGCTGTTGAAGCTCTCAAAACAGCCTTGGAAATTGATAGAAAAATTGGATTTCGCTCTGGGGAAGCAGAAACAATGAAAAAATTTGCAGAACTGCATCAAGCACTAGGCGAGATCGAGGTGGCGCAGCAATATTGCCAGCAAGCGTTAGCGCTGGCGACAGAGTTGGGCATTCCGTTGGCGGCGGAGTGCGAGGCGTTACAATTAAAAATTGAGAATGAAAAATTAAAAAGGGAGGAGACGGAAGCTTGATTTATGTCCAGCCAAGTGACTTATACCATTTCGACAGATGAAACTACCCAACGGAGAAAAGGCGCTGCTTGGCGACAAGCTTGAGCGATACTCACTAAATATGCAGCATCCCAAAGGAAAAGATAAAGCCATCCTGTTTAGAAATAGATTGGGAATTACACTAGAAAACAAAGCTATTTTAGAAGTAGCTCTACTAGAATCTGCGGTCAATCAGGAGGCAGAAATTTATAAAACAGACAACTATGGAACCCAGTACGATCTCAAATTTTTCATGACTACGGAAACGGGAAGCTCTTGGGTGCTGTCATGTTGGATGATTCGCACCGATGAAGACTTTCCCAGGCTCACGAATACCTATCCTGTTAATAAGTGAGGATACTATGATGACGTTACACGAGTATGATGTTGTTGCCTTGACCGCAGAAATTCAAGCAATCCATAAAGCAACCTCTGAGCCAATTTTGCTCCGCCCCGGACAAGTTGGCACGATTCTGATGAGCTTTGACGATCGCGCTTATCTAGTAGATTTTGCCGATGCTCAAGGCAATACCTATGCAATGGAAACCGTTCCCTCAGAAAAACTCATGCAACTCGTTTAGGAGCCACTTCCTGCCTATGCCTAACCTACATGAAGACAGTCATTACACTATTATTATTCAGTGGTCAGATGAGGATAGCTGCTATGTCGTTAGTTTTCCAGAATGGGGAGACTACTGTCATACCCACGGTGATACTTACGAAGACGCATTAAAAAATGCCCGCGAGGTTTTGGAACTACTAACTGAATCGACGCTAGATGAAGGTAAACCATTGCCAAAGCCGCAATTATTCGGTCAATCTCTACAACACGCATAAGCATCTCTAAACATCATTAATAAAGATTGTCGCCTGTGGATTACAGACTTCTGCGATCGTGTAACTGCCTGTCCGTCTAGACAATTGCGTTTCCTACTTTTAATTACGCATAGTATACCAACTATTAGTAACACTATCACTGGTTAGACTGATGATAGTTGCATATCCATTGGCAATCTTTACATAAGATATACTAATAGTTAGACTACTCTAAGTAAGCTAAAGTATTAATTGAGTAGTTATTAATGAATGGTTGTGAAAATTAGGCTTAAGGATGTCAGGACATCAAGATCTATTTCCCAAAACGAGTTAGCTAGAATACTGGAGATGTCGCTGGCTAACATTCAAAAAATCGAGAGAAACAAGGCAAAATCTATTCCCCTGGACACTTTAGATCGACTGTGTGAGGTTCTAAATTGCGAAGTCGGTGATTTGCTAGTTCGAGTCAGCGATGGAGAGTTAGAAGTATCGTGAGCGAAAACCAGCAGCCAGAACAAGTCACTTCTAGTCATTCTGTTACCGATCGCTGGCGATGTAGAGCAATGGAAAACAAATATAATTGGAAGTTATTACGAGTTGAGCGCAACAAGAACAATCCCATTCTCAAGTGGGAGTGCGTTTTTAAAGGCAAAACAGAATTTCCTAATTACATCGAAGAAACCGAGGAGGATTGATTAATGGGTAGAAAATATATAATTTTTCGTGCCGAATGGACTGAAGCAGAGGGGGAAGATAATCGGTTGTTAGCCCATACAGGGGCATACACTGATATCCTTGCAGAGTATTTTGATTCATCCAACGAACCTATTCCCGCACCGGGGTACAGATTGCTGGAGTTTCACAGTGCTGATGGTTCCGGTTGTAGCACCCACTACCGTACTGGAGACTGGGAAGTTGTGAGGGTGGAAGAGTACCCGACAGCAATACCTAATAACGAGTTTGAGATGATTGTAGTTGGATACTGCAAATATGTCCCCGTCGAAACTCCGCTAATACCAATGCCAAAATCTCAGGTTTCGATCGAATCTTTTGGAGATGAATCTGCTTATCAAGAATTCCTTCAAAGCGAGGCAGTTAAAGATTACACTCTAGTTTAACTAAAAGTTACGCATCAAGCTCAAGAAAATGGTTTTTTTTACGCTCATCTGTCGGTAACAATCAAAGATTTCGGAAAAAAACCCGGTTTTTAACTGCGTCTACAAGCTAAAGAAACCGGGTTTTTCACCTAATCTGTCGGTAACAACCAAAGATTTTGGAAAAAACCCGGTTTCTGACTGCGCCTACAAGCTAAAGAAACTCGGACTGCAAAATTAAGCTTCTACAGCAATCTTTTGCTCCGAAGCCTCCGGCGAATTTGCTTCACTTGGCGGCACAACTTGCCAGAACTTCGGCAAGTATTCCGACCAATTGGCGAGAATCTTCGCGGCTTTTTTGCTGTTAGTTCGATCGCGCTGCATCTCGATCAACTCTTTCAATTGCGCCTCACCAGCGGCCGTAGAAACCCGCTGCATCTTCACAATCTCTCCGTTGACGTATTCGGGGAAATTGCCATCTTCATCGAGGAAATAACCCAAGCCGCCTGTCATTCCAGCGCCGACGTTACGGCCGACTTTTCCTAGGACGACGATGACGCCGCCTGTCATGTACTCGCAGCAGTGATCGCCGGCACCTTCAATTACTGCTTTCGCCATTGAGTTGCGTACCGCAAACCGTTCGCCTGCTTTGCCCGCAGCTAGCAGGGTTCCGCCTGTGGCACCGTACAAGCAAGTGTTGCCAACGATCGCATTTTCGGCTGCATCATAGGTTGCACCTGTGGGCGGTTTGATCGCGATTTCGCCACCGTGCATCCCTTTACCAACGTAGTCGTTGGCTTGGCCGGAAAGTACCAGTGTCATCCCCGGCAAGTTGAACGCGCCGAAGCTTTGGCCCGCGCTACCTGTGCAGTTGAGGACGATTTCACCCGTAAAGCCGGTGTTGCCGTGTTGCAGTGCGATCGCACCTGATAAACGTGCTCCCACAGTGCGATCGGTATTTACCAATGTTAGATTCTTGCTGACAGTGCCGTGATTGGCGATCGCACTTTGAATCTCAACATCCGCCAACAAATCATCGTCTAACACAGGGCCGTTGGTGTGAATGTCGCCGTGCACCAAGAAAGATCGATCGCCCTTAGTATCCGGTAACTTGGTCAAACAATCCAAATTAATCGCTTGAGTTTTAGTTAGTTTCACCCCTTCGCGCATTTTCAGCAAATCCGCGCGGCCGATGATATCTGCGATCGACTTATAACCCAATTTCGCCAACAAACTCCGCACTTCTTCTGCTACGAAATAGAAGAAATTAACCACGTGTTCCGGTGTTCCGGGGAACCGTTTCCGCAAGTGTTCCTGTTGAGTTGTCACGCCCACAGGACAGCTATTCATGTGGCAAACCCGAGCCATGATGCAGCCTTCGGCAATCATTGCTACCGTGCCGAAACCGTACTCTTCGCCGCCCATCAAAGCGCTGATAATTACGTCCCAACCTGTTTTAAAGCCGCCGTCAACGCGCAACAAAACTCGATCGCGCAACTTGTTCTCTATCAGCACTCGGTGAACTTCGGTCAATCCGAGTTCCCACGGAGAACCTGCGTGCTTGATCGAACTCAGTGGAGATGCGCCGGTGCCGCCGTCGTGGCCGGAAATTTGAATTACATCGGCATTTGCCTTGGCAACGCCGGCTGCTACAGTGCCGATACCGACTTCCGAGACTAACTTCACCGAAACACCTGCTTTCGGATTGATTTGATGCAAGTCAAAAATCAACTGCGCCAAATCCTCGATCGAATAAATGTCGTGGTGAGGGGGAGGAGAGATTAAAGTGACACCCGGTTTCGATCGGCGCAAATAGGCAATGTACTCGCTCACTTTCGGCCCCGGCAATTGACCGCCTTCACCCGGTTTCGCACCTTGTGCGACTTTAATTTCGATTTGTTGGGCGCTCATCAAATACTCGGGAGTTACGCCGAAACGCCCGGAGGCTACTTGTTTGATGGACGAACAGGCTGTGTCGCCGTTCTGCAATCCTTTTAAGTGAGGTAGCGTTTGTGAGAATCCTGCCGGACTCACATCGTTGAGCGCGTTGTATCGGATCGGGTCTTCGCCGCCTTCGCCGGAGTTGGATTTGCCGCCGATGCGGTTCATCGCGATCGCCAAAGTTTCGTGCGCTTCCGGCGACAAAGCACCGAGGGACATTCCGCCGGTGGCGAAGCGTTTGACAACATCTGCTACAGATTCGACTTCTTCGATGGGGATGGAAGGGCGATCGCTCGCAAAGTCCAGCAAATCCCGCAAAGCCGTGACTGGGCGGTTTTCTAGCTGTTGCTTGTAAACCTCGTAATGGTCGTAGGCGGTTTTTGCGTCGGCCCCGCTACCGTTACCGTTACTATCAGCCTTAAATGTAGCGACAGCCTTGTGCAAAGCCTTCGCCATTTCTGGGCTGTTCATGTGATATTCGCCACCTCGGCGGTACTGCACGAAGCCGAAGTTTTCCAGTTTTTTCTGGAGTAATTCGGGGAAAGCCTGAGAGTGGAAAGACATTACCTCGTTAGCGAGTTCCGCTACACTCAAACCACCGATGCGGGAAACAGTTCCTTTGAAGCCCAAATTGAGCAAATCGCCGCCAATGCCGATCGCCTCAAAGATTTGCGCGCCTTGATAGCTAGACAGCAGCGAAATTCCCATTTTCGACATGATTTTCAGCAAGCCGTTTTCTACCGCTGTGCGGTATTTAGCTTGGGCTTGAGTGACGGTAATCTTGGGAACTTTGCCGTGTTCCATCAAATTTTGAGTTTTGGTGTCAAACCACCAGCCGCGCACGCTTTCTAGTGCTAAATAAGGGCAAACAGCCACCGCACCGTAACCGATCAAACACGCGAAATGGTGAGTGCTCCAACACTGCGCCGTATCCACAACCAGCGAAGTTTGCATCCGCATCCCGACGCTAATTAAGTGGTGGTGAACTGCACCAAGTGCTAGCAAGGGGGGAATGTAAGTACATTCATCACTCAAACCAACAGCAGATTCCCCTTCTTCCTTCGACACTCGATCGCTCAAAATCAGAATCGTCGCGCCCGATCGCACTGCCGCAACAGCATCTTGACAAAGTTGCTCAACTGCGCTTTGCAAACCAGCAGGCCCGGAAGTAATTTTGTAAAGAGTTGACAGTTGCTTTGCGGGGAAAGATTTTTGGTCTTTCAAGAAAGAAAGTTCACCGTCGTTGAGTACGGGGGAATCTATTTTTAGCAGCTTGGCATTTTCCGGTGTTGCTTGCAATAAATTGCCTCGCAAACCGACATTCATTGTCAGCGACATCACCATTCCCTCGCGCAGGGGGTCGATCGGCGGATTTGTCACTTGAGCGAACCGCTGTTTGAAATAGTTGTAAAGTAACTGAGGCTTTTCTGACAATACAGCCAAGGGAATATCATCGCCCATGCAGAAAGTCGGTTCTTTTCCAGAACTTGCCATCTCCACAATTACCATATCCAAATCTTCGGCGGTGTAGCCAAAAGCAGTTTGAGTGGCTAACAGCGCTTGGGAGTCGAGGGTTGCGGTTTCAGCAAAAGGCTGCGGTTGCAGAATTTCGCGGTTTTGTTTCAGCCATTCGCCGTAGGGGTGGCGTTTGGCAATCCGCTGTTTTAGCTGCCAATTTTTGAGAATTTCCTTGGTTTTCAGGTCAACTGCAATCATTTGCCCAGGCCCCAAGCGGCCTTTTTCGACAATATCGGCTTCGGGAATATCGACAACTCCGGCTTCGGAGGCGACAATTACCAAGCCGTCCTTAGTAATGCAGTAACGGGCCGGACGCAAACCGTTGCGATCGAGCGTAGCACCTACTTGCTTGCCATCGCTGAATACCAACAGTGCCGGGCCATCCCAAGGTTCTTGAAGGCCGCTGTAATATTCGTAAAAATCGACAATTTCGGGATAGGTTGCCAAATCCGGCTGATTTTTATAGGCTTCGGGCACCATAATTGTCAGGGATTCCAGGGGAGTGCGGCCGGAGTGCACCAACATTTCCATCACGTTGTCCAAGTTTGCCGAATCGCTGCTTTCAGGATTGACAATGGGATTGAACGTGTCGATGTCGGCTTGACTCCAATTCGGGTGAGACAAATTGGCTTGGCGCGCCGTCATCCAGGTAATATTGCCCAACAGCGTGTTAATTTCGCCGTTGTGTCCCAGCAAGCGCATCGGTTGGGCGAGGTGCCAGCGGGGCATGGTATTGGTGCTGAAGCGGCGGTGATAGACGGCAAAGGCACTTTTGTAAGCGGGATTTTTAAGGTCGAGGTAAAATTCTCCTAGTACAGCCGATCGCACCATGCCTTTATAGACGATCGTGCGGCAAGAAAAAGAGCAACTATAAAAGTCTTGGCGGGTAAAATCGGGGCGATCCGACAGGGCGTGTCCGATGGTGCGGCGGGCGAGAAATAGCTGTCTGTCGAGCTCATCTCCCTGCAAGTTCGGTGAACTTACGATTATCTGTTCGATTTGAGGTTGATTTTCCCGCGCTTGCGGGCCCAAAACCGACGGTAAAACGGGAACTTTTCGCCATCCCACAACAGTTAAACCGCGATCGACCATAACTTGCTCAACCACCTGCCGCGCTGTCTGCGCTTGACTTTCATCTTGAGACAGAAACAGCATTCCCACGCCGCAGTGTTCCTGTGGTGGAGGCACAATTCCCTCTTCGGCAAACCAAGTATGCAACAATTCCCAAGGAATTGCAGTCATCAAACCTGCGCCGTCGCCGGAATCGGAGTCTGCACTGCAACCGCCGCGATGTTCCAGACAAGTTAAGGCTGGGAGGGCTTTTTGAATAAGTGAGTGCGTAGCTTCGCCGCTTTGATTGGCAATAAACCCCACACCGCAGGCATCTCTTTCTTCCACTAACCAGTTTTGGCCGGCAAATGGAGTTCCTCGCTGAGTTTGATGCACGTTGCTGTTTCGATCGATCGTGTTACCCATGTTGATTGAATGTTATTTCTGTGATTGTGTGGTTGATTTGTTTTTATAGCTCGGAGAGAGAATACTGCCGAGCGGTGGGAGTCTAGTAAATCTTAAAACAGCACATAGCAAGCTGATTCGATAAAAATTTACGTAGATGCTGCCTGTACGTAACGCCGAAACCCTGTTTGGAGATTTTAACAAGGCAGACGGGAATTCCCTCACTATACCGTACTCGGTTAGTGGGGGATGAAAGGCGCGTGAGTCGTACTCGACGAACAAATAGATAATTGATTAGTACAAACATTTCGAGAATTGGTACAATCGGTTTGGAGGTAGATCACCCCGCGCGGCGTCTAAAAGGCCGTTGCCATCGAGCAAACGTAAGTACGCTTCGCACTATCCACTAAAAGAAATCCGCCACTGAATGTATCAAACGCCATGTGGGTTTCCAACTAAAAACATTTCTGCCTTCGGAAGGAGGGCGACTGCCTGGACATCGTACAAGCGATGTGAGAGTCAGGGCAAGACGGCTTGTCAAACCTCTAGACGCTGCGTAAGACCGAAACATAAGGCAAGCTTTGTGTCGAGGCGGTGGCGGTTGAAACAGGAAGCCCCCGTCATAGCGGTAATCAGCTTGACGGTGGGTACTTCACATTATCTCGATCGAATCGCTTCGGAGATCTCTCGCAGAATACGCTGCTGTTAACAAGCAACGATTTTTTGAGGAATTGCTACCCAGCAACCAGATATATTGGGGGCGATGAAAAGCCCGATAGCTGCGCTTCACGAGTTTTTAGTGCGTTTTTTCATGAGTCCGCTCGATCCCCTTGCAGGGAAAATCGGTAGATAGTAACTCTAGCTTTATTTTGTTCGCTGCGGTGCTTAGTTGCTTCGATCGGCGCCCCAGAGACAAAAGACACCTGCTCGTAGCTTGGTGAGTAGGTGGAAGTAGTGTTGTAGCATCGAGGATCGCAACTTATGAAACCCTGCTTTATATTATGCAGCTAACTACAGCCAACTACACAGTCCAAAAAATTAAATTTATCCAATAAAATTAGATTTTTTCACCATTCTGCTGTATGCGCGGCGTTTTTGACGGTTAATGGTTTTATGTTTCCCGCAGTAAAAAAATGGACAGACAAAAACAGCTAGCAGCAGATAACAGAAGGCTTGGGAGTATTTTGCCCTGGATTTTGTCCGTCTCGATTTCGCCCCTACTGGCGACGATTCTCCTGTGTTCAGTCTGGAATCAACCTGCAACAGCCCAAGAGAGTGGGAGTGGCACAGGCATCTTGCCTGCGGCCCAAAAGAGCGGGCAAGATGCCCACCCCACAAAAAAAGGGTTGATAAATGGTGGCACAGGCATCTTGCCTGCGACCAAGAATAGTGCAAAGTCTGAGTTAAAACTGATGACTCAATCCATACCGCCAGTTGCCAGAATTAGACAAGGCCGCCAAGTCTCTCTCAACGGCAGGATTTTACCCTTAGCTTGGACTCAGCAGCCAACAAATAACACTTCTACTAATTTCCGAACTTGGATTGCGGATGTGGGATTAATGCAATCTGCCGGAGTCGATTTACTCAATACAGCCGACAGTACCAAACAACCAGTGCAGTGGTTTTCCGTATCTTTAACTAATACTCAAAGTTTGAAAGTGCGATCGACTGGTGCGTATCGTTACTTAGATATTACCGATTTTGCTAAACTTGCCGGTTGGCAAATATCGATCGACAACAATATCCTCAAAATTACATCTCAACCTGCAACTGTCACCGGAATTCGGCAAGCAGCGAGAGAAACGGGCGATCGCATTGTTCTCGATCTCGATCGCGCGGCCCCGTGGCAAGTTAACATCGTCGATACACCCAGCCCCTCGCCAACAGACGACCCCACAAAACCCGCTATTCCTTTGCAGTCAAGCCCCCCAGCACCAAACCTCGAAACACCAGACGACCCGACCAAACCAGCGCTCTCGCAGCCGCTAGCACCCGCACAGGCGATCGCCAGTCAAGAATGGTCGATCGCGATCGATGCCAAAGTCGATCGCACTTTGGGCGAGCGCATTTTTGCAACCAGCCCAAAAGTGCGATCGTTAAAAATCGAACCTGCGGGGAATCAAACCAAAGTAAAAGTACAAATTCCCTTAGGCTGGCGGCCGCAAGTTTTCAGCCTCGCAAATCCGAATCGATTAGTAATCGACATTCGGCCAGACTCGCTAGTAGAAAAAGACATTGCTTGGGCGGCTGGAGTGCGATGGCGGCAGCAGTATCAAAATTTAGGAACAGCGCGTTTTCCCGTATACTCATTAGAAGTAAATCCGCGTCAATCCGGTGTGAAAATTAGACCGTTGTTGAGCAATCCGCCGACAGAGAAAGGTAGTGCAGCGTTATTACAAACAGCCGAAGTTTCGGGAACCGGTGCTGCAATCAATGCCGGATTTTTCAATCGCATCAACCGACTAGCATTAGGTGCGATTCGGCGGGATAATAAATGGCTTTCCGGGCCGATATTAAACCGGGGGGCGATTGGTTGGAACGATCGAGGCGAATTTGCGATCGCTCGTTTGACTTTGCAAGAAACTTTAATAACTCCTGGGAATCAGCGCTTGTCTGTTTCCCAGTTAAATAGTGCCTACGTGGAATCGGGAATCGGTCGTTACAATCTTGATTGGGGAGCGACTTATACTCCGTTTTCCGACGATGAAATAGTTGTGACAGTTGCGGGCGATAGAGTGATCGGCCAATCCCCCGGAGGTGCGGCGGGAAAAACCAATTTTCCAATTCCAGGAAACGGTTATATTTTAGCTTTGCGTTCCGACTTATCTCCTGCATCCCAATTGGCAGCAGGAGATTTATTGCGTTTAGAAACTAACACAATTCCCGCTGATTTCAACCGTTTTCCCTACATTCTCGGTGGCGGGCCGGTGTTGGTAAAAAACAGTCGAGTTGCCGTGGATGCCAAGGCGGAAGGCTTTAGCGATGCCTACGTTCGACAGACAGCGATTCGGAGTGCGATCGGGCGAACTGCTGCGGGGAATTTGCTAATTGTAGCCGTCCACAATCGGGCGGGCGGGGCCGGCCCAAATTTCGCGGAACTGGCGCAGATCTTGCAGCAAATGGGCGCTGTGGAGGCTTTAAACTTAGATGGTGGAAGTTCGACAAGTTTGTATTTGGGAGGCAGTTTGATCGATCGCCCGCCGTCCACTGCTGCGAGAGTCCACAATGCGATCGGCATTTTCATTCAACCATAAATCGATCTAAAAAAGGTTCGTAGTGAGGACTTCAGTCCTTCTTTCCAAGGTCAAAAAAAGGTTCGTAGTGAGGACTTCAGTCCTTCTTTCCGAGGACTAAAGTCCTCAAATTAATCAAAAAAGGTTCGTAGTGAGGACTTCAGTCCTTCTTAAGGTTCGTAGTGAGGACTTCAGTCCTTCTTTCCGAGGACTAAAGTCCTCAAATTAATCAAAAAAGGTTCGTAGTGAGGACTTCAGTCCTTCTTTCTGAGGACTAAAGTCCTCACTACAAACTTAATTAGCGATCGCACCAGCAAACCTTTGCAAAGTGGTAGCATAGCGATCGCCAGCCACCTCCATTAAATCATTGTGTCCCGCGCGATCGACCCAAAAATTAAGTTTCGGCTCCTTAGCGGCCGCAAAAAGCTCCTCTCCGTGCCAAAACGGCACCACCCGATCCGCCTTACCGTGAAGTATTAAAACGGGCGATCGAACTTTACCAATTTTATCAATATTGACAAACTTATCAAACGGGAAAAGCGGAATCCGCGTCAACACCCGAAAAACAGAAACAAACGAACTTTCAACCACCAAACCACCAACAGATTGCCGCGCAGCCAAATCAATAGCAGGCCCACCACCAACCGAACGCCCGTACAGAATAATCTGCTTGGGCGGCACTCGCAACTGTTGAGTTAAATAACTGTAAGCAGCCGAAATATCGCGATAAACATTATACTCAGAAGGCTTGCCCTGACTCGTACCGTAACCTTGATAATCGTAAGCAAATACAGCAAACCCGATATCTCGGATATCTTGCAAAACCGACGAAATATATCCCAAATCCTCAGCATTGCCGTGACTGTAAAGTATGGTATATTGAGCTTGCGGGTTCGGAAAATGAACAGCAGAAATTTTCATACCATTAGCTGAGCTAAGTTTAATAATTTCGCTCGTATCCTGGTAGCTAGCAGCCGGAGGTTGAAAAATCAACCTGTCTGAAAAAAAGACAGCGTAAAGACACAGAAAAGCGTAAATAAAAATTAGAGAACTCAAGAGTCGTTTGACAGAGAATTCCCCGAAAAGTAAAAGTTTTATATTTTTTTTATTTCTGTTTGCCATAACTATAGCCTTTATTAAAAAGTGAGGTATGCGTGCGATGCCCAATGCCCAATGCCCAATGCCCTGTTTCCCCGATGCCCGATGCGTGCTTAGTGAGAAAAGCTATAAATGCCCATAATTGAATAAGATTTAACTGATACTTTTTTATGGCGAGCCATTGACATGACACTAAGATACCCCGATGACCTGAAATACCTAGACACTCACGAATACATCCGACTCGAAGGGGAAATAGCCACGATCGGCATTAGCGCCTTTGCAGTTGACCAACTCGGTGATATTGTGTTTCTAGATTTGCCTGAAGTCGGTGCAGCGCTAGAAAAAGGCGAAGCTTTCGGTACAGTCGAGTCAGTGAAAGCAGTTGAAGACTTGAAAGCGCCTGTGACCGGTACAGTCGTAGAACGCAATGATGACATTATAGAGTCTCCCGAAAACTTGGCAGAAGACCCCTATGGCACTGGGTGGTTTCTGAAAGTGCGCGTTGACAACGCTAGCGATGCGGATGATGCTTTGTCGGTTCAAGACTATCGCAAAATGGTAGAAGGGGATTGACGTACTCCCCGGCATGAATGCACGGGGATTCTTAAAGGATGTTACGAAGCGGGCTTAAGCTGCGCTTCTCCACTCTTCTTCCTGCTTCTCGGATTCTTGACTAGACTGTTGCCAGTCCCCGTCAGACCATCTCCACAGGCAATTTCATCCAGGATGCGTCCCACCGCTTAAAAAAACCTAGGTAAACCTGGGTAAGCACGCGCGGTATAAGCTTTAAACATTCTTTCTTAGCGCTTGCGCTTCCTCATTGTCAAGGTTGACCAAGAAACTCCAGTTAGAAACGCTATAATAATCACAACGACGTGATATTATAGCGGAACGTTTGATTTTTTTATTCAGTTGATTCCACTCGCTCCAAACGTGCTTTTCCGGGTTCACCTCGGAATAGGCGGTTAAGGAGCGAGGTACTTTTTCACTCTTATTCATACCCCTACGAGCAATTACCAGTGCAGCCGCTTCATCACTAGCTAATCCATACATTCTCAAGTATTTCATCAAACCGATGATGCTCGAATAAGCTGGATTGACTGCAATTAAATCAATGCCACGATTTGACAGAATAGAACCCAGTTGCTTGTAGAATTGACTGTAAGCCCAGCCCGACAACATCCGAGCATACTTTCTACTTTTTTCTCCCAGTGAGTGCTTTTTTGCCGAGAAATCAAGTTCCTCACAAACTACGGGACATTCAAATTCTGTGGCTTTTATGGCTAGTTGCAAACACGCCTCAACAATTTGAGCTTGTTGCTTACCATTTGGTAAGCCCATCCGCAAAGGAATCTGCCCTTTGGCTTTGAGATTTCCTTCAGAATCAACATAGGCCCACCCAATAGAATTAAACTCAGCGAGACTGTCACCAACCCCGCTGGTCTTCAAAACCGTGCGTGAAAATTTCTTTTCACACGGCTCCTCAATGTTTTGGTGCTTGTCACGCATACCTCATTACC
>NZ_JAHRFA010000041.1:0-60339 GCF_020883045.1 Microcoleus sp. CAWBG58
ACGATTTGGCATAATGGAGAAAGATATTTTGGTTTGTAAGGCAACTATCTATGTATATCTTGCCTTACAGATTTTTTTTTGGTCACTTTTTCAGTGCCATTCGACTAAAGTCCTCACTACAAACCTTGACGCACGATCTATGAAAAACTCGATTTTTTGGTTGTGCAGGCTACAATCTTTTGATTACTGTGAAAAAACCTGGTTTCTTGCTACTGGTGCGTTCTAAGGCTATTCTGCTTGTATGAGGGCTTGGAAATCGCAGGTTTTACGATCGCCCAAACAGATTTTTTTTGAGAATCTGCGATCGACTTACACGATATTTTTGCGGATCTGCATCCGGTTGCTGCGTAAGTTTTGGCGGAGGAACCAAAAGGTCGATCGACCTTTTGGTTTTTAGCCGTTGGGAAATTCTTGGCAGCGCCCGGTGTTGCCTTTTTTTCGGTTAAGATTAATTGTTAGTTTAGGGTGCGCTGGTTCCTTAAAATATTTCCACCCAAATCTATCGAAATAGTAATTATATCATATGAACTGTAGATCGCAAAAAATATTTTTAATTGCTGGAATCTTTGGCTTAGTTTGGTTGGGAAAACCGGCGAAAACATCCGCGAGCAACGTTGAAAATTTGAGTTCAACTGTTGAGGATTTGGCAACAGTCAATAGCGGAGCCGATCGACCTTTACGAACCAACGACACGAATTTTGACACCCGCGAAGACTTGCCCGCCACCGATTCCGATCGATCGACTTTGGCATTAATTCTACCTGCGGAAACTCCCGATTTACAGCCAGAAGCTGGCAATTCTGTCGATCGCACATTAGACACCAATGCTGGAGAAACTCAGCTTTCTAACCGAGATCGAAAGCTAAAAGAAAATATTAGGGTCAAAAAAATCGGTTTGGATGCCGATCGAGATTCGCAACCGATCTCAAATCCCGTGACATCGGAAAGCGAGACAGCACTCTACGATCGCAATATCATATCGTTTCCGGTTGCATCGGAATTATTTAAACAGTCAACAGTCAACAGTCAACAGTCAACAGCCAACAGCCAACAGCCAACAGCCAACAGCCAACAGCCAACAGCCAACAGTCAACAGTCAACATCACCTGACAGTGCAACCGGAATTGATATCAGCCAACTGCCCAACCCTATTCAACCGAGAGAGCCGGAATTACCTGCGCCAAGAGCACCGCAACCTCCGCCACCGCCTCCCCTCCAACCAACCCCGCTGACACCCGTTCCCAGCGACGAGAAGCCGGGGATTCCGGGTACAATTCGGGTTTTGCGCTTTGAATTTGAGGGAAACACAGCTTTTAGCGATCGCGAACTCGCAGAAGTTACGCAACAGTTTGCGGGGCGGGACATCACCTTTGCCGAACTGATCGCAGCAGAAGGGGCAGTGACTCAAAAATACGTAGCAGCAGGATACATCAATTCCGGGGCTGTAATTCCCGCCAACCAAACCTTTCCCCGAGAAGGAGGTGTGGTGAAAATTCGGATTGTCGAAGGCGGATTGGATGAAATTGCGATTAGTGGAAACAAACGTTTAAATGCCAATTACGTGCGATCGCGCCTAGAACGTGTCACCAGACGGCCATTGAATCGCGATCGCCTGCTGGAAGCTTTGCAAATGCTGCAACTCGACCCGTTAATTGCCAACATTTCGGCAGAATTGCAAGCTGGAAGCCGCCCGGAAAACAGCCGTTTGGAAGTGCGGATTAAAGAAGCAGACAGCTTCAGCGGCGAAGTTTTTCTAGACAACAATCGATCGCCCAGCGTCGGCAGTTTTCGGCGCGGTATCCGCATCAACCAAGCGAATTTGCTCGGTTTGGGCGACGGATTAGAGCTATCCTACGCTAACACCGATGGCAGCAACGAATTCAACGGCAGCTACACAGTCCCCGTCAACGCGCGCAACGGCACGATTCGATTTGCTGCGAGTGCTGCGAGTACAAACGTCATCGAGGAACCGTTTGATGCTGCGGAAATTGAGGGGAAATCGCGGACTTACGAGTTAACTTACCGCCAGCCGATCGTCGAAAAGCCCGATCGCACTTTGGCTGTGGGAGTAACTTTTTCGCGGCAAGAAAGCGATACATTCCTGTTGGGAGAAAGATTTGCACTGTCGGCGGGAGCAAACGAGCGCGGCGAAACGCGGGTTTCGGCGGTGCGGTTTTTTCAAGAATACGTGCAGCGGAATACCCAACAAGTGATCGCAGCGCGATCGCAGTTTTCCATCGGTACCAATTTTTTGGGTGCTACTGAGAACGATAGCGGCCCTGACAGTCGCTTCCTAGCGTGGCGAGGCCAAGCGCAGTACGTGCGGTTGCTAGCACCGGAAACCTTACTAATAGTGCGTTCCGACATTCAATTCGCCGATCGCCCGCTGCTTTCCCTCGAACAAATCGGGATTGGCGGCGTGCAAAGCGTGCGCGGATACCGGCAAGATTTGCTGTTAACTGATAGCGGTGCGATCGCATCTGCGGAGGTGCGAATCCCGGTGTGGCGCGTGCCGAAAGTCAAAGGATTGTTGCAAGTCGCTCCGTTTGTGGATTTTGGGGTAGGCTGGAACAATTCAGGAGAAAAAGCGAATGCTGAGTCTGACAAACTGCTGGGTGCGGGTGTGGGCGTAATTTGGCAAATGGGCGATCGATTTAATGCGCGCCTAGATTATGGTATTCCTTTGATAAGTGTCAGAGGGGGCGATCGAACTTTCCAAGAAAAAGGCATCTATTTTCGGATTAATTATTTTCCGTTTTAAATTGATTGACGAATTGAAAAGCGACATTGAAAGCGTTGGGGGCTTTGATTTGACACTCTCGATCGAGATTCCGAATCATCTCCAAAGTCAGGCAGCGTTTACGAGATAACGGCCCAGTTCACCCGGCGCTAACAGCCTTTTGGAATCAACCAACCAACTTTATACGGTCGGTGTGCAACGGGATTGTTAGCTGGGGCCACCATAGAAGGTAAGTTGAAGTTATTTTTTAGATTGGGAAATTTCACTAATTAATTTTAACGCCTTTCAGAGCCTTTTACTATTTCACTTACTTGAGCTTGATACTTATCGATAAATTCAAGGTTTCCTTTAATCAAATAAAACAATGCAACATAGGGATTAATAGCATTGCTTTTGAGATATTTGACTTCTCCTGTGTGATTTTTAATCATCTCCTCATCAAATTCTGAACCTTTTTCATCCCCTAGACAAGTGTTAGGCTGATTTAAGATATGTTCACTAAAATCCAAAGTCTTACAATTTCTCAAAAAGTTCAGACAAAGTTCTTCTAAGTCAGGCCAATATCTTACATTTACATTGCAAATTAATTCTTTTACCGATGCTTGAAGTTCTACCTGGCTTTTGAAGTAGTAGTTTATTGCTGGTTTAAATTGATTGTCAGTAAATTTCAAAGTTGTCTTAAACAAGTCTTGCATATCGTTAAACGAAAAATCTCTATTGACTTTTTCACTATTGCGATCTGAAATTGGAGTCGTAACTGGGATTGTGTATTTCAAATAATAATCAATGTTTAGCTGTACGAGCCGATCGTAACCCTGTAATTTCAGAACTTCATCCTTATATCTTTTGTGGATTTCCTTCCTTTTTTCAGCTTCTTGTGACAATAAACTGAGGTTGTGTGACAGAGAATTAAGAAATAATCCAATAACAACTACCCCAAAAATTGCTTCTGAAGCAGCCAATAGTTGAGCGTAGGAATTTTGAGGAGTTATGTCGCCATATCCAAGTGTTGTAATCGTGACGACACTAAAATATATGCTTTGAATAATTTTAGGAGAATTTTCTGTATATTTGATTTCTAATCCAGGCAAAAAACAAAACAGAAGTGCAAAAATTGGAATCAATAGTAGATAGATAATCGCATAGATATGTGGCTTCTGGCTTGTGATACGGGTAAATAAACCTTTAAACATCTCTATGCCCTGTTCTTCAATGTCCAGCTAACTTATAATTGTATCGCAGTTGCGGTACAATACTGCATATAGTCGAATAATACGCCAGCTCAAGGATGTATGTCAACCCCTTCTTACTCCCCATCAGAATCTCCTTTCCTAGATCGAGTTCGCCGCACGATTCGACTCAAGCACTTAAGCCGCAGCACTGAAAAAAGCTATCTTTATTAGATTTTAGATTAGAGAGCATTTAGAGTCGATCGAACAATGGGGCGCTCGGTGCACTATGATAAAGCAAGCAGCGATAAATTCTCGTCTTCATAAAATAATTCGATCGCGTTAAAATCCCGACGTAGCAAATTTTCAACTTGCAATGTCGAACAGTTTCCAAGGCGAAGCCAAATAACTTTTGGTGGGTTTCCAAATACCAAACTCAGGTCGTGCATATCCGCGTCTTTCGAGACAATCATCAAATTATTATCTTTTGCATAATCCCAAACTATTGGGTCGATCGTTGCTTTCATGCCCACATCTCTAACGTGAAGCGAATTTGGAAAAAGATCGCTCAAACGATTCGGCAAGTTGGGCGACAAGTTTTCATCAAAAAGTAATTTCATGCGGATAATGGGGCGGTCATAAACCGACGCTCACGGTCAGCAGCATAAGCAATACAGGCTTTTAAATCTTCTCGCGTCAGATCGGGAAAATCGTCGAGAATTTCTGTTTCGGTCATCTCGGAAGCCAGGTACTCAAGCACTTCATAAACCGTAATTCGCAAGCCGCGTACACAAGGCTTACCACCGCGTTTATTGGGTTCGATCGTAATGTGGTTTCGGTAGTTCATAGTTAGAATTATCGTATTAATTCGGGTACAATCGCTTCAAAGCGATTTATCGAAGTTTTCATCAGCAAGAAATTTTAACATGGTTATTGCACTGTTCTGCGGGCAAGCAGGCGATCGCGCAAGCCTTGTGGGTCGAATTTTGCTTGATTAATAGCACGAATCTCTTGCGATTGCTGCCGTCGCTGTTGCAAGTACGATTCTACTTCCGATTCGTGCTTGAGATAGAAGGCGATCGTGGCATAAACGTCAGCTAGATTCAGAGACGGATAGCGATAAACTGTTTCCTCTGCGGTCGCACCCTGCTGAAAGACAGCGATTACAGTATCTAATGTAACGCGAGTTTTTCCGACGAGAATCACACCATCTTCATTTGCATTTAAAGGAGCAGGTTCAGCTACGATTGTCAGTGTCATAAGCATCTTCAAATTCTATATTCTAATAGTAGCAAATCTTCCTAGCCGTTTGGAATAATGGCATTTATAACTCATCGATCGTCACAAAACCACCCTCTGTGAGCTGAATCACCAGTTCTTGTTCATTCAACAAGGCAGTTCCAATCAGAGGTCGTCGCCCTGTAGCCAATACACGAACATCTCGCTCCACTCCATCCCAAAAGATTGTCGCTTGATGAACTGC
Organism: Microcoleus sp. CAWBG58; assembly: GCF_020883045.1. Lineage (NCBI taxonomy): Bacteria > Bacillati > Cyanobacteriota > Cyanophyceae > Oscillatoriales > Microcoleaceae > Microcoleus > Microcoleus sp. CAWBG58. Next base: position 5,393 of record NZ_JAHRFA010000041.1, read on the forward strand.
CAGAGAAACGGAACTATTATCTGCCAAGTTCGCAGACAGATTGTACAAAAACGGCAGCCTCAGTAAATTTACTGCTTCTGGCGGTAGACAAATGCGATCGGTAAAACCTGTATCTACAACAAACTCGATCGGGAAAGTTGCGCCGTTCACCAGGAGAAATGTCAAGGTGACGATCGCATTTCTATCAGTTACTATACCGGAAATCACTACTCACACGCTCCATGACACCACCTAAAGAAGCCGCTACATTGTAGCCGATACGAATCCCAAATAGTCTTGCATACGGGTGCTTTGCATAGAGATTGCGCGCAGCTTGAATACCCATTTCATCAACCTCATAGTCACCGGTCTCAATGTCGATGATAACCATTTTGCCTATATTTCCGTCTGTCTCAACCTTTTGACGAATTTTGCTTTCGTACAGTAGATTGGCACGTTTCGCAACTTCTTCGCTGCTTAACAGGATCGCTTGCATAGGTTGACTCCTAGTCTCTACTATATTTCCTCTTGATTCTACCCTGTAAATCAGATGATCGGTATCCAGTAAATATTTCATAGCTTATCTTCGGCTTTGAGGAAAAACTCATCCCCTTGGCGAATCCCTCGTCCATAGGCAAGTAGCTCCTCAAAGGCAGGTTCATCTTTGAAAGACCCGATAATTTGTTGCAACCAATTTGTCGGTTGAGGAGCCACAATTTGCTTTTGCAACTGGGCGATCGCTGTTTCCACTGCTGCAAGCCGTTCCTCTAAAGAAGTGTTAATTGCCATTTGAGTTTTCCTAATTAATCCTTCCTATCTAAAGGATAGCGAGTCATATCCAAACAATCGGCGTCGCGCTTCCAACATTGCAGCCACTTCCTCATCTGTCGGTGCGGGTTGGTCTGTCTTTAGTAAGCCTCGCATCCGCTGAATCGCACCAGAACGATCGCCCCTGGCAACAGGCCGATCTTGTAAGGACTCAATGATGGCACTGACTAACGCAAGGCGATCGCTCGGTGGCAGTTTAAAGACGTGCTCCTTGACTTCTTGTAGCAACATAGACGGCTCCTAAGATTGCAGGTGTCTACCATCTAGTATGAACGATTGCGTTCTCCATGACCAGGTAGAATTAGATCCGATCCCAGTAACTCATTCAAACTCATGACTCTTTCTCCTCTGAGTTATATCAAATCCGGTAGCATCGTCCTGTATTCATCTCTCTTATCTTCCTCTGTGTTCTCTGTGTTCTCTGTGGTTAAATCATTCCGATGCAACGGTCAACGATATTACATTCAAAACCTTCGATAAATTTTTCACATCTTTAGCACTGACGGTCAAATTTTATTAACTGGCGATCGCGTCTCGATCGCTATTTGGATAGTGATTGGGGATACTCCCACGCTCTACGATCCAACTATATAATTATGATGGAACCGGAAACGATATGATTTATATAACAGGATTTCAGCTATGTCTCGTCTATCTTCCGCCCTGTTTTTTGTTTTCTTATTCCTATTTCCCTCAAAAACCTTCGCCCAAATCGTACCCGACAGCACTTTAGGTGCCGAAAGTTCGCGCCTTGTAACGGATACAATCAACAACTTACCCTCAGAGCGAATCACTGGCGGCGCAACTCGCGGCTCCAATCTCTTTCACAGTTTCCGCTCCTTCAACATCAAAAGTGGAGAGGGAGCTTATTTTGAAAATCCCAGCGGAATTAATAACATTTTCACCCGCGTCACGGGCGGGCAACCCTCAAATATTTTAGGAACCCTCGGAGTCCAAGGCAATGCCAACTTATTTTTAATCAATCCGAAAGGAATTGTCTTCGGCCCCAATGCAAGCTTAGATTTGCGCGGTTCATTCATCGCTTCAACGGCTGAGAGTATTGTATTTAATAATGGCTTTGAATTTAGCAGCACCACAGGGCAAACATCCCCGCTGTTAACAGTTAATATTCCAGTTGGTCTGAGATTTAGAGACAATCCCGGTACAATTGTCAATCAATCCACGGCTACAGGAACAGTCAATCTCCCCGCAACATCTCCCGTACCGATTCCGATTACAGAAAGAGTAGGCTTAGCAGTAGACAAGGGTCAAACTTTAGCACTGATTGGCGGCGACATCCAAATCCCAGGTGGCAATTTAACCGCGAGCGGCGGACAAATTTTGCTCGGTAGCGTAGCTAGTCCCGGTTTAGTAGATTTGGCACTGACATCGAGTTCACAGCAGGGGAGTTTAAGTTTAAATTATAGCAAGATTCAAAACTTTGGGAATATTCAAATATCCAACGGTACGCTGATTAACACGAGTGGAATAGGTGGCGGTAGAGTAGAACTCAAAGGTGGAAATATCGGCATCAATGCTGCACGAATATATGCGATCACCTTCGGAAATATTGATGGAAAAGGTATTGAGATAGATGCCCAAAAGTTGCAAGTGCAAAACGGGACGCAATTTTCTACTTTTACTCTAGGAGATGGTGCTGGAGGTAATATCAATTTGCGCGCTGCTGATTCGGTAGAAATGAGCGGGCAGGGAATTGATGGCTTTCAACAAATTGTAATTAAATATCTCATATCAGGAACAGTTGACCCCTACGACCCTAAGTTTATGTTTTTTAACGGTACTGCTGGCGCTGGAAATGGGGGAAGCGTCAACATCGATACCGGACGGCTGCTGATGCGCGATGGGGTAGTAGGTAGCGGGATTACTTTTGGTGCTGGAAATGGCGGCAATCTGAATATCCGCGCCAACACTTTTGAAATTGCGAGTTCTGGAGTCAACAACGCCACAGCTAAAGATAGTAGCGGTGCCGGAGGAAGCATCAACCTTGATGTTGGGCGGTTAATTATGCGCGATGGTTCCCTTCTCGGCAGCACGAGTTACAGTAACGGGCCGTCGGGAAATATCACTGTAAAAGCTGCTGAATCGGTAGAACTTTCCAACTCCAGTAGCAGAACTGCTATATCAACTGGAATCAGCACTCTCAGTATCGGTTCTAGCGGCAGAGCAGGGGATATTACGGTTGATACCAAGCGCTTGCGCCTTGAGGACGGTTCTGCTTTTACATTAGGAACAGGTATATTAGTGGGCTTTCTGTTTTCTAGGAACGGCGGGCCGGCGGGAAACTTAACAGTTAGGGCCAGCGAGTCAGTGGAAATTACAGGAATTTCTCCTGTTTTGACTAGCGGGAATCGCACTGATAGTGCGCTGAGTTCTGCAACTTTGAGTTCAAGTCGGGGCGGGAATATCCGCGTCGATACGCCGAGGTTGGTGGTGCGGGATGGGGGGCTAATTTCTACGAGATCTTTTGGTGCTGGACATGGAGGTGATGTTACTATTAATGCCGATCGCATTGAAGTTAGTGGCATCAGCAATAACGGTTTATCTGTCAGTTCAATTGATGCTTCTGTCGGCAGCCGGTTCCCGATTAATAGTCCCAACCCGACGGCAAATGCTGGCGAGCTGAATCTTAATACCCGTCAATTAATCGTTCGCGATGGCGCTACAGTCACGGTGCAGGCTAGGGGAACCGGACGGGCTGGTAATATCAATGTTGTCGCAGATGCAATTTCCCTTGACACCAAAAGCAGCATTGACGGCACAACTGTATCCGGTACGGGTGCAAATATTAACCTGCAAGCACAAAGCATCTCCTTGCGGCGCGGCAGCCGGATTACTACCGATGCAGGCAATTCCGACGGCGGCAACATCAATCTCAACAGCCAGATTCTAGTCGCCCTCCCCCAAGAAAATAGCGACATCACCGCCAACGCCCGCACCGCAGGCGGCGGCCGCGTCAATGTCAATGTTCCCAGTGTTTTTGGCTTTACAGCAGCGGGCCGCGAACAAGTCAGAAGCAGGTTGAATCTCACTGACGCGCAATTTGCAGCTTTGCAAGTCAGTCCAACATCTCTGCTTAAAAGTAGCGACATCGCCGCGATTTCTCAAAGTGCAGGCCCAGCTTTGCAAGGTACTGTTACTTTTAGTTCTTCTGGGGTGAATCCCGCTCAAGGTTTGGTAGAATTGCCGCAAAATGTGGTGAATCCGGCTGCATTAATTGCAGCAAATCCCTGCATTGAAGGAGCCGATAACGAGTTTACTGTTACTGGTCGGGGGGGAGTGCCGCCCAGCCCCAATGATTCTCTGGCTAGCGCAGAAACACCATTTCCGTGGATAGAAATAGAAGAGCAACAAAGGAGTCAGAAGTCAGAAGTCAGAACGGAATTCGCGGAAATTCGCGATCGGGAAATTGTTCCTACTCAAGGTTGGGTGATGAATGAGAAAGGGGAAGTTACGCTGGTGGCTGCGGAAGCTGCGGGTCAATTTCCACAGCGCACGAGGCGTCCTGATTCTGTTTGTCAGCCTCGATAACTACAAATAGGGCAAATGCTAGAAATTTTATGACCGAATGTTAGCTAACAATAGGTTGATTATGATTTTCCAATATCTCTACTTATGGCAGATTTGCCAAATTAATGAACTCCAAGACCGAGACAAATACTATAGTTCAAGACTGATTTACATTAAAAAGGTTTGTAGTGCGGACTTTAGTCCGCAGAATAAGAGCGGACTAAAGTCCGCACTACGAACCTTGCTTCTTGTTGCCGTCAATCGACGGAACCTGATATTATTTGCATTCTTTTACCTGTGTCTGTTTGCAGAAAGTGCGATCGCCCAAATCGTCCCCGACAGCACTTTAGGTGCCGAAAGTTCTCGCCTGGTACCGGATACAATCAACAACTTACCATCAGAGCGAATCACTGGCGGCGCAACTCGCGGCTCTAATCTATTTCACAGTTTCCGAGAATTCAATATAAAAATTGGAGAGGGAGCTTATTTTGCAAATCCCAGCAATATTTCTAACATTTTCACCCGCGTCACGGGCGGGCAACCCTCAAATATTTTAGGAACCCTCGGAGTCCAAGGTAATGCCAACTTATTTTTAATCAATCCCAGAGGACTTATTTTCGGCCCCAATGCAAGCTTAGATTTGCGCGGTTCATTCATCGCTTCAACGGCTGAGAGTATTGTATTTAATAATGGCTTTGAATTTAGCAGCACCACAGGGCAAACATCCCCGCTGTTAACAGTTAATATTCCAGTTGGTCTGAGATTTAGAGACAATCCCGGTACAATTGTCAATCAATCCACGGCTACAGGAACAGTCAATCTCCCCGCAACATCTCCCGTACCGATTCCGATTACAGAAAGAGTAGGCTTAGCAGTAGACAAGGGTCAAACTTTAGCACTGATTGGCGGCGACATCCAAATCCCAGGTGGCAATTTAACCGCGAGCGGCGGACAAATTTTGCTCGGTAGCGTAGCTAGTCCCGGTTTAGTAGATTTGGCACTGACATCGAGTTCACAGCAGGGGAGTTTAAGTTTAAATTATAGCAAGATTCAAAACTTTGGGAATATTCAAATATCCAACGGTACGCTGATTAACACGAGTGGAACAGGTGGGGGTAGAGTTGAGTTAAAAGGTGGAAATATCGGGATTGATGCTGCACGAATATATGCGTTTACCTTCGGAAATATCGACGGCAAAGGTATTGATATAGACGCCAACAAATTGCAAGTAAAAAATGGCACGCAATTGTCTACTTTTACTTTAGGAGATGGTGCTGGAGGTAATATCAATTTGCGCGCTGCTGATGCAATAGAAATCAGCGGGCAGGGAATTGAGGGCTTTCAACAGAGTGTAGTTAAATATCTGGTATCGGGACTAATCGACCCATTAGCTCCGAACTTTGTGTTGCTTAATGCTACTGCTGGCCCTGGAGCAGCCGGAGACATTAAAATCGATACTGGACGCCTGCTGATGCGGGATGGGGCAATATTTGGCAGCATAGCTTTTGGTGCCGGAAATGGTGGAAATTTAAGCATCCGTGCTAATACTTTTGAGATGCAGGGTTCTGGGAGCAACAACGCAACAACTAAAGGGAGTACCGGTGCGGCAGGAAATATCACCGTTGATGTCGAAAGATTGATCCTGCGGGATGGTGCTATTCTCGCTAGCACTAGCTACAACGCTGCCCGATCGGGAAATATCACAATTAAAGCTGCTGAATCGGTACAATTGTCGAACACCATTTCTCAAACTGCTGTCGCAAGTGGCATCAGCACGCTTACCATCGGCTCTACCGGAAAGGCGGGAGATATCACTGTCGATACAAAACGGCTGAGTCTTTCTGGGGGCTCCGCGTTCACCTTGGGCAGCGGTGTTTCGGTTGGCGGAGTTATCTTCTCTACGAATGGGGGGCCCGGAGGAAACTTAACTGTTAGGGCTAGCGAATCAGTAGAAATTGCAGGTATTTCTGAAGTTTTGACAAATGGGAATCAAGTTGCTAGTGCTTTTTCCTCTGGAACAATTAGTTCTAGCCGGGCCGGGGATATCCGCATTGACACGCGAAACCTGATTCTGCGGGATGGGGGCTTCATTTCTTCTAATTCTGCGGGTAAAGGAAACGTGGGGGATATTACGATTAATGCCGATCGCATCGAAGTAAATGGTAGTTTGGGTAATCCTAGTTTTAACAGTTCTATTGATGCTTCCGTTGGCAAGGCGACGGGTGATAATCCCAATGCTACGGCAAATGCAGGTTCGGTGAACCTAAATGTCGATCGATTGATTGTCCGGAATGAAGGCAATGTGACGGTGCAAGCTTTGGGAACCGGGCGGGCTGGTAATATTAATATTGTCGCAAATGCGATCGACCTCGATAACAAAGGCAGCATTGATGGCAGAAGTGCATCCGGTGTCGGAGCAAATATTAACCTGCAAGCACGAGACATCCAATTGCGCCGCGGGAGTCGAATTACCACCGATGCGGGTACTTCTGAAGGTGGCAATATCAATATTAATAGCAATACTTTGCTGGCCCTTCCCCAAGAAAACAGCGACATCACAGCCAACGCCCGCACCGCAGGCGGCGGCCGCGTCAATGTTAATGTCCCGAATGTCTTGGGCTTTGCAGCAGTCGGCCGGGAACAAGTCAGAAACAGGTTGAATCTCACTGACGCGCAATTTGCAGCTTTGCAAGTCAGTCCAACATCTCTGCTTACAAGCAGCGACATCGCCGCGATTTCCCAAAGTGCAGGCCCGGCTTTGCAAGGTACAGTTACATTTAGTTCTTCGGGGGTGAATCCCGCTCAAGGTTTAGTAGAATTGCCGCAAAATGTGGTGAATCCGGCTGCATTGATTGTGGCAAATCCCTGCGTTGCAGGAGCCGATAACGAGTTTACCGTTACTGGTCGGGGAGGAGTGCCGCCCAGCCCCAATGATTCTCTGGCTAGCGCAGAAACACCATTTCCGTGGATAGAAATAGAAGAGCAACAAAGGAGTCAGAAGTCAGAATTCATAAGGGAAGAAGCAGTCGCAGGGAAGTCGGAAGAAATCAGGAGGGAAGAAGGAGAAAAAATAGCTCGGGAAGTTGTTGCCGCGCGCGGTTGGGTGGTGAATGCCCGAGGGGAGGTGACACTGGTTGGATACAATCCAGGTAATGCTGCTGAGTCTCGCAATCCTCGATCGAATTCTCTTTGTCCGTCGCGCTGACAAGATGTTTTTACGGCGGATCAACCCTGATTAATTAGTGATTAGTAAGGAATAGACCTCTTGCAACAATAATGAGGACGGGCAAGATGCCCATCCCACAATATTTGTTTTTTGTGGGATGGGCCGAAGAACCCATCTCATCAATTGATAAAAATGATTTTTGCAAGATATCTAATCAGAATTAAATAACTTACAGATTGATGGTTCTTGTGGGATGGGCGTCCCGCCCGTCCAGAAAGAACGGGCGAGACGCCCATCCCACTTTCAAGAGTGTAAATTATTTAATTTCTAATCCTAAATAGTGTAAAGTGTACTGAATTTAAATGGTATATTTTAATGCAATACAATGCAGAGCAGACCGCCAAGAGAGTAAAATCAATGTGAAAAATAGATTCTGGGATTGCTTCGTTCCTCGCAATGACAATTATAACCCAAACCTATTGTATTTTAATGCCCTATTTCCGACTCTCCCACTCTCCCACTCTCTTCCTAAAAGTTCTTTATGATGAAATTTACCCGATCGCTCCGACAAGCAATTCTCTTATTTCTGATATCCTGTCTGCTATCGGTGGCGATTCCTCCCGCAGTTGCTCAGATGCAGTCACCACGAGCGGTGCAGCTTGTTCGACAAGCTCGAACTCTGTACGCTTCGGAACGTTTTTCTGAAGCTGTACCGCTGTTGCAGCAAGCGGTGGCGGAATTTGAGGTAAAAGGTCAAAATCTAGATCGCGCGGCGGCTTTGAGCAATTTAGCTGCCACCTACGGGCAATTAACGCTTTGGGAACAAGCAGAACAAGCTGTGAATTCGAGTTTGTCGGTGGTGCGGGCGCAACCCAAAACTCCCCAACAGCAGCGGATTTGGGCGGAAACTCTCAACATTCAAGGACAAATTAAACTCGAGCGGGGGCAGACTCAAGATGCGATCGACATTTGGACGCAAGCTGCTAAAATTTTCGAGCAAATTGATAGCAAAAATCAACTTTTGCAAGTTCAAATCAATCAAAGTCGAGCTTGGGAAACTCTCGGACTTTACCCCAGAGCTTGCAAAATATTGTTAGGTTCTTTGAACCTGGAAAACAAAACCTGTGAAGTTTTGCCCGCAGGCTTACTAAGTTTGAAAAATATATCTGTTTCCTTAGAAAGTATTCGGGCAATTAATGCTTTAGCCAGGGTGCTGCGGGTTTTGGGACAACTGGAACGCTCCGACGATTTGCTGTCAGCGGGAATGGAAGCAGCCCGAAACATAGGTGTCCGACAAGAAGAGGCTGCAATTTATTTGAATTTGGGAAACACAGCCCGGGCTAAAAGCAATAAACCGGGTTTGAATATCGAAAAGCGGACTGATTTGGAACGCTCCGCCTTAGAATATTATGCTAGAGCCGCAGAGGCAATGCCGGGGAAATCAACTATCGGGATGCAGGCGAGGTTGAATCAATTGAGCCTATTTGCAGATAGCCAAAATGCCTCGGAAGCAAAGATTTTGTGGCGTTCTCTTGAGCCTCAAGTCGCTCAATTTCCCTCCAATCGTGCGGGGATTTACGCTCAAATTAATCTAGCACAGACCTTGATGAAATTGGATAAATTACCAATCGGTACTCCAGGTTTGAGCGATATCGATCGAATGCTTTCCTTGGCTGGGGAATCGGCAAACCGTTTGGGAGACAAACGAATACAAGCTTATATTTTAGGAGCTAGGGGAAAGGTTTACGAACTCAAACAACAGCATTCTATGGCTGAAACTTTGACTCTTGAAGCTTTGAGTTTAGCACCGGCGTTTCAATCTCCCGATATTGCCTATCAATTATTGTGGCAACTCGGACGGATTCGGCAAGCTCAGGGGAATACAGAAGGGGCGATCGTTCAATATACTCAAGCTGTAAATGTATTGTCTTCTCTGCGCGGCGATTTGGTGACAGTGAATCCCGAAGTGCAATTTTCGTTTCGCGAAAGTGCCGAACCAGTTTATCGGGAATTAGTCGGGCTGCTGTTGCAAGATGAATCGCCCACTCAAGATAAGTTAAAACAGGCTCGCCAAATTGTGGAATCTTTGCAGTTGGCGGAATTGGATAACTTTTTTCGGGATGCTTGTGCTGATGCTAAACCAAAGTCGATCGAGGAAATCGATCCGACGGCGGCGGTGATTTACCCAATTATTTTGAGCGATCGTTTGGAGGTAATTTTGTCAATTCCCGGCAAGCCTCTGCGCCGCTATACGACTAAGAAGTCTCAAGCCGAATTAGAAACAGCCTTCAGACTAGCCAAAAATACCATCAGGCCTTCTGCTTTTGTGCGCGACAGGTTCCCACCTGTTCAACAGGTTTACGACTGGTTAATCCGCCCCGCAGAAGCCGATTTGACTGCCAGCGGGATTAAAACGCTGGTATTTGTGCTCGATGGTTACTTGCGAAATCTACCGATGGCAGTGCTGCACGATGGCGAAAAGTTTTTGGTAGAAAAATACAGTATTGCTTTGGCCCCTGGACTGCAATTGCTGGCACCGAAACCGCTGAGCCAAGTAAAGTTAAAAGTGCTAACAGGTGGCTTGTCGGAATCGCGTCAAGGCTTCTCGGCTTTGCCGGGGGTGAAAGAGGAACTCGAACAGATTTCAGCCCAGATGCCGGCGAGTGCGCTGCTGAATCAAGATTTTGTCAGCGCGCAGTTGCACGATCGCATTAAAGCTTTCTCTTACCCGATCGTCCATTTGGCAACTCACGGTCAGTTTAGCTCGAATGCGGCGGATACTTTTATTGTGACTTGGGACGATCGGGTAAATGTTAAGGAGTTCGATCGACTTTTGCGATCGCGCAGTGGGGAGAAACAACAGCCGATCGAGCTTTTGGTGTTGAGTGCTTGCGAAACTGCTTCCGGCGATAACCGGGCCGCATTGGGTTTAGCTGGCGCCGCAATTCGATCGGGTGCTCGCAGCACAGTCGCCACCCTTTGGCAAGTAAACGACGAATCTACCGCTATTTTTATGACTGAGTTTTACCGCCAGCTTGGTGGTTCTAAAGCCAGCAAAGCTGAAGCCCTCCGCAACGCTCAATTAACCCTGCTGCAAAACGAAGAGTATCAAAATCCTTATTTCTGGGCGCCTTTCGTGCTAGTAGGGAATTGGCAATAAGTTGACAGTTGGCCGTCCAAGGTACGTTGTTGGGATGCGAGCCCTCTTTCCTTAGATCTGTGAAAGAGGGCTCGCATCCCAACAACGTACCTATTTTGGGGTGCTTCCCAGCTATTTTTGCAATCTTGTCTGGGCTTGTTGCAACCAGACAGTCAATCAGCAACTGGGTTTCTCGGGCTTGGGCGCAAATCTTGGAAAAATGCCAGTGCCCTATTGGTGTTGGTTTATTGTAAAAAATTGTAAACTGTAACGAGTGCTTTCTGCATCTAATATTTTTTCGAGGAGTCCCATGAAGCAACTTTTGATAGCTGAGCGCTTTTGCCTGATTGCCCACGTCTTGTCAATGGCCTTTGGATTGGCAGGGTTGCTGCTGATTTTACCCCATCCCGAATTTGTGATGAATTTATCGCCCGCCGGACAAACTTTGTTCCAATGGGGGATGGCTGGGGGTGGAGTAGTTTATATCATTTTTGGCGCAGCAGCGGTTGCTCTCTATGCCTATCGGACGTTGGGGCTGGGTGCAACTCTGACATTTTTGCTGCCTTCTGTGTTTTTATCTTTGAGTAGCGAGTTGTTGGGAACGAGTACCGGTTTTCCCTTCGGCCATTACCACTATTTAAGCGGGTTGGGCTACAAAATTGCAGGGCTGGTGCCGTTTACAATTCCCATGTCGTGGTTTTATCTAGGACTGGTTTCATATATAATTGCTCGCGCTGGACTGGCTGGCGGTAAAGGCGAATTGAATTGGGTGCGCCAAATAGGCGCGATCGCCCTTGGCGCTTTATTATTGACAGCTTGGGATTTTGTACTAGATCCGGCGATGAGTCAAACTTCTGTACCTTTTTGGGAATTTGAAGAACTTGGCGCTTTCTTTGGGATGCCTTACCGCAATTTGGCGGGCTGGATGGGCACCGGGGCGCTGTTTATGTCTGTAGCAGCTTTCTTGTGGAGAAAAACTTCGATAAAATTAGAGCGATCGGAAATGAGTTTGCCTTTAATTGTTTATTTGGTAAACTTTGCTTTCGGAGCGATTATAACTGTCACTTCCTTGGATTCTCGGTTCTGGTTCCCGACATCGCTAGCTGTGCTTTTGGGTGTAGTTCCGGCGATCGTATTAAGCTCGATCGCTAAACCCGCAGCAGATGACTTAACAGAAGCAATTCCGTCTTTGGAATCTGCTCTCAAAGCTGAAATTCCATCTCAGCGCGTAGGCGCTTTGCGGAAGTAAGCGGCTGATGAGGAATCATATCGTTTCCGGTCGATTGACTGCAATAATATTCGATCGCGCGTGCGGACTTAAGTCCGCACTCAGGCTGCGGACTTAAGTCCGCACTACGAACCGTTTTTGTTATGGTAATTGAGCGGACACGAGCTCACTGCTAATTTGGCAAAAATTCACAGGAAATTTTGAGCTAATTGAAAAACCCGGTTTTTATTATAAGAAACCGGGTTTTTCAGCAATTATATTTTCATGCCAAATTCCTGTAATATGTTTGAGGTTATATCGTGTCCTGTCGATTAACCGCGATAAGTTAAGGATCGCGCGTGCGGACTTAAGTCCGCTCTGATGCTGCGGACTAAAGTCCGCACTACGAACCGTTAATATGTTTGAGGTTATATCGTGTCCGATCGTCGATTAACCTCAATAAGTAAGGTTCGCGCGTGCGGACTTAAGTCCGCTCTGATGCTGCGGACTAAAGTCCGCACTACGAACCGTTTTTGTTGTGGTAATCGATAGGACATGATATGAAAAGTTGATTAAATTTTTTAAATTGACACCAGCCGTAATTCCCAATTCTTCAATTGAAAATCTAAAATCTAAAATAGATATGATTTCTCCCAATATTCCAAATCTCCTGACAACCATCATCCCTGCCGCACTTTTGCTGTTGCAATTACCCGCCACCGCCCTTTTAATGTCGCGGTTAATTAAAGGCCCCTCGCGCATCCCGCCCCTAGAACCAGATTCGCCGACGCTGGACTTGTTGGGTGCTTGTACTGCGGTGGTTCCGACTTTGAATGAAGCAGAAAGAATTGCACCTTGTTTGGAAGGATTGAGCCACCAAAGTTACGAGCTCCGAGAGGTGGTAGTTGTTGACAGCTATTCGGTAGATGGAACCGGAGATTTAGTCAAGGCTGCGGCGCAAAAAGACCCCCGGTTTCGCTTAATTAACGACGATCCGTTACCGCCTGGTTGGGTGGGGCGTCCGTGGGCGCTGAATTGGGGTTTTTTGGCAAGTTCCCAGAAGTGCGAGTGGATTTTGGGCATCGATGCGGATACTCAGCCCCATCCGGGTTTGATCGCAAGTTTGCTCAAAACTGCTGCTGCGGGAAATTATGATTTGATTTCGCTATCGCCGCAGTTCATTCTCAAGTATCCGGGCGAGTTGTGGCTGCAACCTGCCCTGTTAATGACTTTGGTGTATCGCTTCGGCCCCACGGGAACCGGCGGAGATGTCCCGGAACGGGTGATGGCAAACGGTCAGTGTTTCCTCTGCAAGCGCGAGGTTTTGGTGGCTTTAGGGGGCTATGAAGTGGCAAAAGGTTCTTTTTGCGATGATGTGACTCTGGCTCGCTATGCTGCTGCTAAAGGCTTTAAGGTGGGATTTTTGGACGGGGCGAAAGTCTTGAAGGTGCGGATGTATGAGGGGGCGATCGAGACTTGGAACGAGTGGGGGCGATCGCTCGATCTCAAAGATGCTGCTTCTGGCGGTCAAATTTGGGGCGATTTGTGGCTGTTGTTTGCGGTTCAAGGTTTGCCGGTGCCGATCGTCCTGTGGTATTTGCTATCTGGTTCCCTACCTGCGATCGCTGTATCTGGGCAGTTTGGGCTGTGGGGATTGAATGTATTTTTGGTTGCAGTGCGATCGGCTTTGTGTTTTGCGATCGCTCCTTCATACGATCGAACCCAAGCTTCTGGTAAATGGCTGTTTTGGCTGTCACCCTTAGCCGATCCTTTGGCATTTTTGCGAATTCTAATTTCTGCATTCAATCAGCCGACTCAGTGGCGCGGCCGCAAGTATAGTTAACTTTTGAGTGCTTCAAAATATCAGAATAAAGGATTGAATTTACCCAAACAGCTTGATAAGATTTAATACAAATTTAATGTGAATCAGAGACGGCTGTTTGACTATTAAATCTCGATCCCCCCTAGCCCCCCTTAAGAAGGGGGGAACAAGAGTAGACATCTTGCACAAGTCTTCGATCGATCCAGAAACCGCAGATGTCAAACATATCAACACAGATAAACGCAGATAATTTCAGGGTATTTTCCGATTTTTGCAATTCAAGTCTAGTATACTCAAAGTCCCCCTTCTTAAGGGGGATTTAGGGGGATCTGGACTCGGATATAAACGAGATTTCTCACGGGTTTGAGTCTTAAGTTGACACTCCTTGGAATCTTGGAGTGTCCCTTTCCAAAATAGCAGGCTGTTGAAACCGCCTTTCTATTTTTTCAAGCCTTCAGCAAAGCTTTAGATGCCGATTCCCCAGCGATACGGAGTTGCCGAATCAATTGTAGATTCAGCAGCACCAACACAGTCCACTGTCCCAGGATCGCGGGCAAAATCGTATATATTGACCCATCGAGTGAAGATCCAAAGATGGGAAATACTAAAGACAGCCACATGAAAGGAGCTTTTGCTGGGTAGAAGGAAAGTACAGACAAAATAATTGGTGGTAAAAGGATTGCACCTCCGACTGTACAAGTCGCCCAAACTGCCTGATTTCGGATTTTTGCGAACATGAATAGCTGAGCGATACCCGCGTAAATCAGGATGAGATTGATAAAGGCGATCGTGGCGGGAAAAGCGTAGGGATTCACCAGCAGCCAAGGTATTAAAATCACCGTAGAACTGAGAAGATTGATTGCTATGGCAATTAATGCTGGGCTTTTTTCACTCCAAATCAAATCGAGAATCGGGTATTTGCGCCACAGCTTCTGACTGCCAGTGGGAACTATTTGTCTGCGATACCTCGCCCAATCGTACAAGGCTTGTCTTTCCGGGGTTAAAGCCGCAATCAAAGCTAAGAAAATCATCAAATTTGGAATCGACAAACAGACGATTTCATCAAGGGAGTATTTATTTGATTGGAGTGCAAATCCTAAAATTATTGACTGATAGGAAATCACCAGCAAATAACTTTGTCGCTTGCTCAAAACAGTGGCGGTGGGGTTGGGAAAGCGACGCTGCCATCCCTGCCACATCCAGTAGGTTGCTACTACACAAATTAATAAAGATAGGGCAGTAGAAGATACAAAATTTTTGCCAATCTGCAAATGAAACCATTCCACACGATCGATCTCTCCAGTCAACCAGCTAATGTTAGAATGGGATGACTGATTAACTTGATAAACTACCTGTTTCAAGACAGCAGCCGGAGATAAAAATGTTAACAAGTCGCCAGCATTACCGATGGATGGTGCATTAAAAGCTGTGGTAAGAAAACCCAAAACCGCAACACTAGCCAGCCAAGGTTGAAACCCTCCCAACCAACTGGTTGTTAAACCAAATAGCATGGCGCCGCTGTAAAATAAAGCACAGCTAGCTACCATTGCTATGTCGAAACCTAAAATATGATGCAGGGGTATTTGAGCTGCTAATCCGCTGTACAGGTGTAGCGGTACAGCAAGAATTGCTGCCAGATACAATAAAATTGGGACGCCGAGAATTTTGCCGAGAAAAATTGTGGTGGCAGATTGGGGGCTGAGGCGAATAAAGTTGAGTGTGCCTCGACGTTCCTCTTTGTCTAAGTCACTGACGAGCATATAAGTGCCGGCTGCGAAAAGTACGATCGCACTAAATATGCTCAGGTAAACGAATATTTCTAGCCACCAAGACGGCCAGTGAATGATGAAATTTCCTGCCGCATCTTTGATACACTTGATTGAATCACCTTTGGCATTGCCATCAAATCCAGTGCAGAATCTGTGATGAGTCGGGTACTGGTAATTGGTGGCAGCGGGCGGAACGGGTATCTGGCTGCTCCACGACAAAAATAGCACCAGTTGACCGCTGAGGGAAAGGACGCTGGCGATCGCAATATGCCCCATTTTCAGCCGGCCTTTAAGTTCTCGAAATAACTGGGAATTCCAGTTACCGATTGTGTCTAGCAAGTTGAGAGTCATAGCTAATTGTTTTGAGTTGTAAGTGAAAAATTGGAAGTTGTGAGATTTAGATCGCGTCCGGTCGATTGACCGTTATAAAATTGGTTCGTAGTGCGGACTTCAGTCCGCATTATGCAGACTGAAATGCGCTTTTGCGGACTTTCATTGTTATGCTAATCTAGCAGACTTGATATTAATAGTCTGGGACGCATTGAGACCCAAGAAACCGGGTTTTTTGTGAGTCTCGCGACTTTGATCGCAGATTTTGGTAAAACAACCGGTTTTCGATGCCCCTGCGTCCAAGGCTATCTAAGATGCTTGTTTGTGTCCCATTTTCAGAAAGATAGTTTCTAAGTCTTCTTGAGTGCAGTGAAATTCGGTGAGGGGAATATTAGCATTGACGAGTTCGCGCAATAAATTTGCTGCATCTTCCCGGCTTCCCGAAAAATGAACGCACACCTGCTGAGTTTCCGGCACTATTTCCCAACTTTCAACCCAAGGAAAGTTCTTGAGTTCGGATGTCAGTGCTTCTAAATCGCCCAAAGTTGACAGGAAAATTTGCTGTTTTCCGAGGCGTTTGTAAAGTTCTTGTAAAGGGGCACTTTCGACAAGATAGCCCAATTCCATAATCCCTACCCAGGTGCAAAGTTCGGCTAAATCGCTGAGAACGTGGGATGATATGACTACAGTCATGCCGGCTTGTTGCAAGCATTTGATGATTTCGCGAAATTGCGATCGCGCGATCGGATCTAAACCCGAAACTGGTTCGTCTAACAGCAACAACAGCGGTTCGTGAATGATCGTGCGCCCCAAACTCAGGCGCTGCTTCATTCCCCGCGACAGAGTGGAAATTAAGCTGTTGCGCTTGTTGGTTAATTGCACGAGTTCTAAAACTGCATAGATGCGCTCTCTGCGCCGGGGTTGCCGCAGGTTGTAGAGTCGGGCAAAGTAATCTAAATAATCGGAAACAGTCAAATCGTCGTAAAGCGGAAAGTCGTCGGGAAGAAAACCGATGCGCTGTTTGAGAGTGGGGTTGGATCGATCGCGCAACAAGCGCTTGCCGTTGATGTAAATTTCCCCTGTAGTAGGTTCTTCAGCGGAGGCCAACATTCGCAGCAAGGTAGTTTTGCCCGCACCGTTGGGGCCGATGAGGCCGCAGATTTCCCCGGCGCCGACTTGCAAATCGATGTCATTGACGGCAATATGGCGATCGAATTGTTTGGTAAGTCCGCGAGTGTCTATTGCTAATTCTTTTGCCATAGTTAAAAGGCGAGTGAAATTGGCTGCGGTTTGTCTCTAGCTCAGAAGTTTAAGCTTGTAACTAGCTTAGCCTTTTGATACAGCAGTTGTCAGGACGATTGCGGAAAATTAACAATTAAATTTTCAAAAAAATGCGATTTATGTTTGAAAATAAGATCGCTCAGTATTTAAATCAAATCTCAAAAATAATCCAGTTTTTGTTGGCTGGGGACGCCAGTCAGTCCCAAATATAAAAACTAAAAGAGCTTGTTATTTCAGTCAAAAATTGCTAACGCAATTAGCAAAAGTTTCGCTAATTGAAGTGCAAAATATAAACATTTTACAAGAGATTTATTGCATAAGTTTTCAGTCGATATTTCAACCGCAGATGTCAGACAGATAAACGCAGATAAACGCAGATAATTTCAGGTTTTTTTACGATTTTGCAATCTAGTCTAATTTTAGTAAGTAAGTAGGCAGTAATAAGAGAAAGTATGTTAAGTAATTTTAAAATACGCTCAATTTGCTCGTAGTGAGGGCTTTAGCCCTCAAAACAGGGCTAAAGCCCTTACTACAAACCTTGAATTATTTACGCCGACTTACTTAAATTATTGCTTTCATCTTGCACTTATTGCAGCAACAGCAGAATCTCGTCACACCAAGCTAGCCAGCCTGTTTCGTAGTGAATTCCGCGCAGTAACGTGATGTACTGAAATTTTAGGCTGTTTGACAACTTTTGGGGATTTGTAAATTCCTGAGTTTTAATTTGTTGGTAAATCATTAATCGCTGCTGGTGTTGCTGGCGGTGCGCTTCGAGTTTTGCCACGATTATCTGAGAAGAAACCAGATTGCCAGCATAGAGTTTGACGAGTAACTCATCCTTGATCGGTGCCATCTCCTCCGACTCAGCAATCCATTGAGACAACTGCTGTTTGCCCGATCGCGTCACCGTATAGACACGTTTGTCGGGTCGATTTTCCTGCTGTACGGATTCGGCTTGCAGCAACTCCTTTTCTTCCAGGCGGCTCAATTCTCGGTAAATCTGCTGGAAGCTGGCACTCCAAAAAAAACCAACCGATCCTTCCACAGAGGGATTGAAGCGCTTGGCTAGGTCGTAACCACTGCTGGGTGCGCTTACTAAGACTGACAGAATGGCATAGCTAAGAGACATAGGCTGGGGGTTGACATACTCAATAAGTTGAATATACACTAGGCAACATATTCAATTTAATGAATAGTCGTAATATTGAATATGTAACTTCCAGGTAGCAAGATTGTCAAGGAGTCTGAAAATGGCAAATGCAAACAGATATTCCATATACGGGATCGATTTGCCCGATCGCCCGGAGGCAGTGGTGTTTGTCAACGGCTTTGTGGCACGCGATCGCGCGGGTTTTTTCTGGATGTGGAAAAATCTGTTGTCGATCGGCACTTCGACTCGTAAAGCTGAAGGCTGCGTGCAAGTTAAAGCAGGAATTTGCGGGCCAAAGGAAGTGATTATGGTAAGTTACTGGCATTCAGAAGCCGATCTGAAACAGTTTTTCCGAGGTGAAGCCCACCGGCGGATGATGCAGTTTGTGGTGAAAAATCCTGATAGTCTCTGTTTGTATAACGAGACATACAAACCTTCGCAAAGTGGGAAATACAGCCACGAACCGCAAGGGATGGCAATGCTTTATCCTGGTTTTGCAAAATGAGCAATAACGTCCCAAGTAGCTCGATATTCGGGAAGCATCCCAATTTGGTAAAAAGCATTTTTTCTTTCAGTGCGAGCGTCTCGCTCGCGTGCTTTATCTCGCGTGCTTTATAAAGCACGCGAGCGGGGATGCTCGCACTGCTTTAATCCAAATATATTATGATGCAACCGTCCGCGATCTGAAAACAAAATCGTTCGTAGTGCGGACTTCAGTCCGCAGCATATTGCGGACTGAAGTCCGCACTACGAACAGTTGTTTGTTATAGTAATCTAGCGGACATGATATAAAATCAATTAACTCGATCTGCTTTTACTCTTGTATTCTCATCTTTACCCAAAAAAAGTAAATCTAAAATCTACAATCTACGATCGACTGAAGGGCGCACCATTCGATCGAGCAAATGTTCGATCGCACTTGGGAGATTTTCGCAAAAACCAGTGTGTACCCGTGATGTCTGAACGATCGTACTGCGGGGCGCTACCAGCCAGTGAAACCGCTCTCTGTGGGGAAGTTGACCGATCGCACCAGACTCCTTAGCGCCCGCACAAATGACAGGAATCACGGCTAGGTGGTGGCGAATCAGTTCCAGATCCAAGGTTGAGTCGATCGCCCTCAAGCGACTTTCATCAATTTCGATGCGGGCTTCGAGGAATTTTTTGGCACCGCAGGAAACAATAACACCGACGTTAACAAACTCTTCGCGCTCGACTTTCGGAACCACGCGGATAATCGCATAATCATACAGACATCGATCGGGCACTAATCGCTTCCTCCAAAAAAATGTGCGGTGATTCTAGTCGGTTTAGCAAATACTCAATATAAGCATCCCGATGTTGGTTGCTATCGCTAAAAGGGGAATTTTCAACCAGCCAAGTATCAGGAATTAATTCAACGATGCTGCGAATAATTTCTGGCGTTAGGATCTGAGTCATTTTTAAATCTGCCACTTCCAACTTGCTCGCAAAGCGCAGCAAAACGTGGTCTTTGATGGCCGGAAAACGATCGCGACTGCGGGAGAGATAATCTTTCCAAGTATGTTGGAAGTAGAGGGCTGCCCCGTGATCGATCAGCCAAAGCTGGCGGTGCCAGATCAGCATATTTGCATTGCGCGGCGTGCGATCGATATTGGTGACAAAAGCATCGAACCAGACGATTTCCGAGGCGAGATCCGCATTAGATTTGTCCGCTATCGGGTCAAAAGTGATGGAACCAGGGAGATAGTCGAGGGCGAGGTTGAGGCCTGCACTGGCGCGAATTAAATCTTGAATTTCGGGATCTGGTTCCGTGCGTGCGAGTTCGCGATCGAGTTCCACAAACACGACTTCGGGGATTGGTAGCCCGCAAACGCGAGCAATTTCCCCCGCCACGAGCTCTGCAATTAAAGATTTTACTCCCTGGCCCGCACCGCGAAATTTGAGCACGTACATACCATCATCGTCTGCTTCGACGATCGCCGGTAGCGAGCCACCCTCGCGCAAGGGAGTGACATATCTGGTAGCAGTGACTGTTCGCAAGCTGAGACTCATGCTATTTTGGATTTGGGATTTTGGATTCTGGATTTTGGATTGAATAATTCGCCACGATTGATTCTAACGCAACGCCGGTTTTTTTGAGGAATAGCGGTAATCGCGATCGCAAGTGCGATCGACTCATCATTAGTCTGAGCCATCGGAGCGGCATCTCCTGAATTAACAATTTATTGATGTACGAGGTTTATCGATCGCGTAAATTATCCGGTTCTCCTGAGATCGTGTCCGCTCGATTATCATAGTAAAAAAGGTTCGTAGTGAGGATTTTAGTCCGCATCATTTCTGCGGACTAAAGTCCTCACTACAAACGCGAATCTGGTATCTTGACGACTTGCACACGCGACTAAAGCAACCTGGTTTCTGACAAAAATATCGCGCCCAAACCTATTTGGAATGTACGAGGTTTATCGATCGCGTAAATTATACCAATTTTAAACGAAATAACAGTATTCTTGTCCCCCCCCTTAGCAAGGGGGGGGCTAGGGGGGGTCGAAGACTGTTGCACAATTTTAGATAATTGGTATTATGCGGTTTTCTTGAGATCGTGTCCGCTCGATTACCCTAGTAAAAAAGGTTCGTAGTGAGGACTTTAGTCCTTGACAGAAGAAGGACTAAAGTCCTCACTACAAACCCGATATTTATTTTTCATAAACCAAGTTCATCTAATGTTTGCTTAGCACTTTGAACTAACGCCGGAACAAAAATTGCCTTTAAATTGTCAAGATATGCAATCGAATTACTGACACTTTGCCGAGCCTCGTATTTTTGGGGATAAGTTGCAAAGCAAAAGTAAACGAAAACTAAGTCACTTATGATAGGTTGAGGTTAGAAAGAGCGATCGCTCTTTAATGGCACTACGAATTCAACCACAAGTCCTAAGTTCAAGTTGGAATAGTTGAAATTTAAGATATGACTAAACTGCCACAAAAGCGCAAGCGCCGAGGCGTGATTCTTTCAGATTGGGGTTTGCAGCGTCTACAGAATACCCAGGAACAATTAGCCATTGCTGAAAATGGCGGTTCTGCTTACACATTGGAGCGATTAAGCAATTTGACAGGGCTCAGTGCTCGATCGATCGGACGACTGCGAAGTGGCAAAGCAGCAGTCGATCGCCAAACCCTAGAAGAGCTATTTCGCGCCTTTAACCTGACTGTAACCGAGCAAGACTACATCCAGCCAGAACCCGAAGCCCCACAACGAGAACCCGTAAAGTCGATCGCCCAAAATTGGGGAGAAGCCATAGATGTTTCCCGCTTTTACGGGCGTACCGCAGAACTTACCACCCTCACCCAATGGATTCTACAAGATAATTGTCGGTTGGTGGGTATTTTTGGGATTGGTGGCATCGGCAAAACCGCTTTATCTGTCAAACTGGCCCAACAGCTACAAAACCAATTTACCTACGTCATTTGGCGAAGTCTCCGCAATGCCCCGCCGCCGGAAATGTTTTTAGCGGAATTAGTCTCATTCCTATCAGGACAACAGGATACAAAACCTGAAATTAGCAGCTTGATTGAGTGTCTGCGAAATAATCGCTGTCTGCTCGTTATAGATAATACCGAAAGCTTGTCACAACCTGGCGATCGCAGCGGACAATACCGTCACGGTTATGAAGCTTACGGAGAAATGCTGCGAGTGGTGGCCGAGACTCCCCATCAAAGCTGTTTGGTGTTAACCAGCCGGGAAAAATGCCCTCAATTCGCTCAATCGGAAGCCGGCGAATTGGCTGTACAAAGCTTGTCCTTGGGCGGTTCTCCCGAAGCCTCCGAAGCATTGATTGAGGTGACGGGATTAACTGGATCGGACAGTGAAAAACACCAGTTGTGCGATCGCTATCGATGCAATCCCTTGGCATTAAAAATCGTTGCCACCACCATTCGAGATTTGTTCAGCGGCAATATTGCTCTTTTTCTCGAACAAAACGTTACTGTATTTGGTGATGTTTCAGATTTGATTCAACAACAATGCAGTCGTCTTTCAATCTTAGAGAATCAAGTCATGTGCTGGTTGGCGATCGATCGCGAATGGGTTTCGTTTGCCCAACTTCGAGAAGATTTGAATGCCGGCGTATCCCAAATGCAGTTGATGGAAGCCCTGCAAACTTTGAAATGGCGATCGTTGATTGAAACTAACGCAGGTCAGTTTACATTACAACCTGTGGTGATGGAATATGTCACGCAGACGCTGATCGATCGAGTTTGTGAGGAGATTGCAGACAGCTTATCCCCTACTCCCTTGTCCCCAACTTCCCTGTTGCAAACCTATGCCCTGATGAAAGCACAGGACAAAGACTATATTCGAGACAGCCAAATTCGCATCATTGTAACGCCACTGATCGCCCGGTTGCTGAACCAGTTAGGCTCAAAAAAAGACGTTGTTTATCAATTGCATCAAATCTTATATCGCCTGCAAACCGAGTGTCCAAATCAAACTGGATATGCGGGCGGTAACATCATCAATCTGTTGCGACACCTGGAAGTTGACCTCAGCGACAGCGATTTTTCCTATCTCAGTATTTGGCAAGCAGATTTTCAAGATGCCAATCTCCATCGAGTTAATTTTGCCCATTCCGATTTGTCAAAAGCCAGGTTTACTCAGCCTTTAGGCGGTATTTTAAGAGTTGCTTTCAGCCCGGACAGTCAACTATTGGCGATCGGCGATAGCAACAATATAGTGTCAGTTTGGCAGGTTGCTGACGGACAATGCAGGGGGATATTGAGAGAGCATTTTGGTTGGATTTGGGGAATTACTTGGAGTCCAGACAGTCAAATGCTAGCCAGTGCAGGTGAAGATCGCAGCATCAGGCTTTGGGATATTGAATCTGGCAATTGTTTGGTAATTTTGGAAGGACATCAAGCCACCGTCAGAAGCTTAGCATGGCAGCCGAACGGACATCTCCTCGCTGCTGGGGACGATCGCGAAATTCGACTCTGGGATACTCGTACCCAAGAATGTATCAACATCTTCCAGGGACATAGCAATCGGATTTCGTCTGTTGCTTGGAGTCCCGACGGTAAAATCCTCGGCAATGCCTCCTTGGATCGAACCATTCGACTCTGGGATATCCACAGCGGTGAGTGCCTCAATATCTTATCCGGACATAACAGTGAAATTTGGTCTATGGCTTGGAGCCCCGATGGAGAAATACTCGCCACAGGTAGCGAAGATGGCAATGTGAAGATTTGGGATGCCGATCGCGGTCAATGTCTCAAAACCTTGCAAAGATATGATTCCGGTGTATTCTCAGTCGCTTGGAGTCCCGATAGCAAAATGCTCGCCGCTGCCAGTGGAGGCGATAACATCACAATCTGGGATACAGAAATCGGTCAATGCTTGCAAACCTTAGATGCACACACCAACTCGATTTGGGCTGTGACTGTGGCTTGGAGTGCCAACGGCAAAACCATCGCCAGCGGTTCCCACGACCAAACTGTGCGACTGTGGGAAGTATACGGCGAGCGATCGAGTGATTGCCGCAGTTTCAAAACCTTCCAGGGATACAGCAATTCCATGTTTGCCGCAGCCTGGAGTCCCGACGGGCGCAGCCTTGCCAGTAGCAGTGCCGACAGTCGGATTCGGTTGTGGGATGCCGACACAGGATTGTGTTTGAAAATGTTGCAGGGGCATCGCAATTGGATTTGGAGTTTAGCTTGGAGTCCCGATGGCAGCATCCTCACCAGTGGTTCCGATGACTGCGATATCAAGCTTTGGAATCCCAGCAGCGGCGAATGCTTGACAACTCTGCAAGGTCATGCGTCCTGGGTATGGACTGTCGCTTGGAGTCCTAACAGTCAAATTCTTGCGAGTGCAGCGGGCGACTTGAACATTCGCTTGTGGGATATTCACCAGGGGAAATCCATGCAAATCTTGCAGGGACACAGCAATTGGATTACCAGTGTAGCCTGGAGTCCCGATGGTAAAATCCTTGCTAGTGGTGGTCACGATCGAACTATTCGACTCTGGGATAGCAGCAGCGGCGAATGCTTAAATATCTTGCAAGGACATAACAACTGGGTGGAATCTGTAGCTTGGACTCCTGATGGCAAAATCCTTGCTAGCGGTTCGCAGAATGGAAGCATCCGACTCTGGGATAGCAACACTGGTAAGTGTTTGAAAGTTTTCCAGGGACATAACAATAGGATAAGGGCAGTGGTGTGGAGTCCCGACGGTGAAATGCTAGCTAGTTGTTCGCACGATCGCACAATTCGACTCTGGGATGCGGGTACGGGAGAATGCACGAAAATTCTAGAGGATCACACGAGTCAAGTTTGGTCTATTGCTTGGCGTCCCGTTGTCTCCAATGAGGCAAAAAATTGCGACTTTGTGCTGGCAAGCAGCAGTGCGGATGAGACGATTAAGCTGTGGGATGTCAATACAGGTGAATGCTTGAAAACTCTCAAAGCCGATCGCCCCTATGAAGGTATGAATATCACCGGAGTCACGGGCATTACACAAGCTCAGAAAGCCACTTTGGAAGTCTTGGGGGCGATCGTAAATTAGCCAGGATTATGCCAAATCCGGGTTTAATATCCTACAACTAGCAATCTTGTGGAATGAGCGATCTACTTGATGCGATCGGCGTGCAACGGGATGGTTCTACAGGGATACGACAATCCCAGAATTTGCCAGTCAATTTTATTCCACCAGCTATTCAGACATCTATTGCTCTGATTCGCAGAGCATCTGCACAGCCATTTGTCTGTATTCATCCAAACCCGACTTTAGTGCAAATTCCGCAACGTCTATAGCAGCAGTGGCGTTTAGTTCAATGACATGATCTGCCATCTTTGACCATGTGTGTCCACCTGCTTCTCCATATGCCGAGATCAGTTTATTGAGAGCATCTTGACCAAACGTGCGGTAATGAGCAACAAAATCTCTCGCTGGGTCAGTGACAGATGCCTCCGTCCAATCGATAAATCCGGTTACTTGCGTTTGTGCATCAATCAGAATGTGACCAGCGTGTAAATCACCATGAGTTAAAACCGTTTCTCGCATCCAAACTTCATCGTTATGAAGCCAGGACTGCCAGCGTTCCCATAACGTCCGATCGACACCAAATTCCTTTTTGACGGCATCCATTCTATGCTTCATCTCAACACGGACTTCTTCAGCAGTCTTAACAGGAAGCCCCACTGCTCGGGCTTGCTCAACGCCAACTTGATGTAACGAAACGATTCCCCTCGCCAACGATTCATGAAAGCGATCGGGTACGTTCGCTAGGTCAATCTCCCACACATAGGCTTTTGCTTCCGGATCGATCGTAGCTGCTGGCACACCGTTTAATGCCCGATAAGCAATCAGTTCATTAGTGCAAATCGTCCACCGCGGCACGTCTACGCTAAGAAGCGGAGCAATCAGTTCCAGCGTTCGTTTTTCCTTATCTACTGATGGCAGAACATCCTCCCGCCGAGGAAGACGTAAAATCCAGCGTGTTCCATCTACGTCCGTTGCTAACACTACTTGAAAATCCAGACCCGATTCATTGAAGTGAATGGAACTTTCCTCGATCGTCAAACCGTTATTATCAGACAACTCCAGCACTTCTTGTCGGGATTTTACATTTTTAATCATGTCACTTGCTACATAATAAAATGCTTGATTCTAGCTGTATAACGGCTCGCTGGTGGGGTGGCAGATAACTTTTGCCACCCCAGAAGCAGCTTTTGACCATCCGCTGCAACCGAATTGTTATGCATCCGGTTTATGCAGTGATTTTAGGTAAACGATCTTATCAACACCAGCAGCATAGAAATCTCTAATCCTCGCTTCCTCGGCGTAACCGCTCTTGCGGTAAAACGTCCGGACGTATTCAAAGTCTTCAGTATCGGAAGTTTCGACCAGCAGTACACGTTCGCCACGATTTGCCAGCATTTGCTCAACGTGTTCGAGTAATATTTTACCGCGTCCTTGGCGCTGGCGGTCAGGGTGGACAGCAATTAAATACAGATTCCAAGTCCCTTCAGTCATTCGTTCCGGTGCAACATATGCAACACCTACCGGACCGTTATCATCGTCAGTGATCCAGAAGTCACGACTATTACCATTGCCATCGAAATGCTGAGCAAGCATTTGCGAGAGTTCGTCTGTCTGGTTCGGCTCGAATAGCCCAGATGCCTCGGCTAGAGCGATCAGTGCAGAAGTATCATCGGATGTTGTAGGTCGAATCATAGCGAACTCCGTATACGTGTAAAACTGTTCAGCCGTTGGAGGGAAAATCACAACATCTGTGATGAATTTAAACAATATAACAACTGTTGTAATAAAGTGTCAATATGATTGTTTCATATTGCTGTAAACCGAGGAGAGTTATGAGTTTTAACGATCGCCGTATTGAAGTTGCTAAAGCAGCATGGCAGGTGATTGTCCGTGAAGGATTGGATCGCACCAGTATGCGGGCGATCGCTCAAGAGCTGGGATCTTCGACTGGGGTTGTCACCCACTACTTTCGAGACAAAGAAGCACTCATTTTGTTTGCTTTGGAACAAGTTTTTGAAAATATTGTAGAAGATATGAAAGCCTGTGCCGATCAATGGCAAGGAACTGAGAGACTAGAGAAAATGATTTTTTTGGCTCTCCCGATGGAGTCTATTGATAGAGATGATTGGAAGGTTTGGGTGGCATTTTTGGGTTATTCGATCGGGCGCGAACATTTAGTTCAGGAACACCGAAAACGCTATGACTCTTTACGTCAGGTTATTTGTCAAGAGTTAGCTGACTTACAAACAGCTAAGCTGATTCGAGGCGATCTTGATTTAACCCTTGAAGCCAATGCGCTCATCGCGCTAGTGGATGGCATTGGCACTGGAGTTGTCATCTGCCCTGAGCAGTTCTCAGCGGAGCAACAACAATACCTCGTGCGGCGACACATCAATTCCTTACAATCGTCATTTTGAACTGCAATGAGTACGTTTTCAATTGCTACCAACTCGACCAAACCAGGCTGCATAACTTATAATTATACCGCAGTTGCGGTCTAATACATTTTTGAAGTGCTATAGACCGAAACTATATTTTAAAACATCAAACCCGACTATTGATTGGTTCGCCGATCGCCCCTACGAAGGTATGAATATTACCGGAGTCACGGGCATTACACAAGCTCAGAAAGCCACTTTGGAAGTCTTGGGGGCGATCGTAAACAGTTGAGAGTTGTAGGGGCGGTGGATGGTGCGGGCCCGCCCTCTTTTAGTTGATAGTTGTAAGGGAGAAGCATTCAGACAATGATTTTTGAAATAAATTCAATTAGATTTGTATCCTAATGCTTTGCCCCGATTATTACGATGCAACCAATCCAACCGCACAAAGTGATTCTATCCAGTCAAGAGTACCGTGTGGTTATCAAAAATTAGAATCCTTGAACCGAGGTAATATTGCCTTGAAGCTGTGCCGAAGTTACACCATCAACAAAACCTAATATATTGCCGGAATTTTTAACTTTGATGAGAGTTCCTGTCGTTACAATAGGGCCAGGATTTAGTAAACTTGTCAGACCTTGGTTTTTTAAAACTTGTGGCCTATCAAATGCCAATACAATTGTCACATTTGTCAGGTTTTCCAAAACTACATCGCCAGCAGTCAAACCCCCTGCTAATCCAATTCGATCGAAACCAACTCTGAAAAGGCTAATCACATCCGCATTATTGACATCTGTAACTCCGGGTTCTGCTTGCAAAACATACAAGTTGCTGCCGGTTTTAGGCCCAGAAACATTGTCATCAAATCCCAATAAAATATCTCGTCCCAAACCCCCGATCAGAGTGTCAAACCCATTACCGCTAACTAAGAAATCATTGCCTCTACCGCCCAATAAAATATCGTTTCCCCCAAACCCATAAATCAAATCTGCATCTTGCCCTCCGCTGAGATAGTCATTTCCAGCCTCTCCACCTAGTAAGTCTTTCCCCCTGCCTCCAAATAAGGAATCGTTACCCGAGTTTCCCCTGAGAACGTCTTCTCCTTCATTGCCATACACCAAACTGTTAGCTGCTGAGCTGTTGATTGTATCGTCGCCTTCGAGCATCCAGACTCCCAAAGGAAAATTATTGGTATCTGCGATCGATAAAAAAACATTTTCGGATGTATTGTCACCAATTAACCGACGCGGTTCCGATGGATCCGTTTGTAAAGCCATGATGTCTTACCTGATAATAAGTTGTCATTGAAATAATGAAACTATAAGTGTTTGACAACAATTAAAAATTCAATGATTACATTTTTTGGGAGTCAAACAAATAGGTAAAGTCGAATGGAATTTGCCAACCGACTATTTGTAAGTCAATAC
This sequence comes from Microcoleus sp. CAWBG58, assembly GCF_020883045.1. Classification (NCBI taxonomy): domain Bacteria; kingdom Bacillati; phylum Cyanobacteriota; class Cyanophyceae; order Oscillatoriales; family Microcoleaceae; genus Microcoleus; species Microcoleus sp. CAWBG58. The sequence goes on from NZ_JAHRFA010000041.1 coordinate 33,910, forward strand.
TGTTTGTTTACTGAAGATGGTCATTGCGAGGAACGAAGCAATCTCCGTATCTATTTTTCATAGCAGTTTACCCCGAGGGCGGTCTTAAGTAAACGGTATTGATTTATAGGTCGCAGTGCCAATCAACAGACTCAAGTTTTTGATTGGAGTTCTGACAAATTTAAACATTGCTGCGACTTATCAGCACATCAAAAAAATAACTCAACTCCATGAATCATGTCCAGGACAGTTAGCCACTTAAGCTAGCCACTTAAGAAATGTTACGAAAAAAAAGATTTTTTAATTTTAAAAGCTTTGACTTACAAGGCTTTTAGACTTTTCACAAAAATATCGATCTAGTAATTCTGAAATTTATGCTGTAATCTAAAAACAAAAAAGAGTACCCATTAGAGACTCTATGAGTTGCAGCCGAAAAAAGAACTCTCAGTTCGTAAATAAACTTGATGCCGTTCGTGCAAACTCAAATAGTTTCGTATCCTACAACTAATTGCCGAACATTTTCTCGCAATGCGGGCACAAAATAACCTCCTTCTTGTACAAATAAGGTAGGTAGTTTTAACGAGCGAATCATTTTGCCGATCGCACAATAAGAACCAGACTCAAGTTCAAAACAACCCAGCGGATCGTCTTTAAACGTATCAAAGCCAGCAGCCACAATCAAGGCTTCTGCGTCAAACTCCAGTATTTTATTTCTAGCAGTATCGAGAGCTTCTAGGTAAGAAATCTCATTTGTACCAGCAGGTAATGGCAAGTTAAGATTATAGCCTTCACCCTGTTCGGAACCAGTTTCTTCTTCAAAACCCGTATAGAAAGGATAAAAATTACTCGGATCGCCGTGAATTGATACTGTTAAAACATCATCGCGACGATAAAAAATCTGTTGTGTGCCGTTACCGTGGTGCATATCAATATCAAGAATCGCGACTCGTCTAAACTGCGTGCGTAGAAATTGAGCTGCGATCGCCACATTATTAGACCTCTTGCAAAAAAAATCTATGTTACAATTAAAGGTTTTGGGTTTTAGACCTGAGAGCTAACTCATAATTGTAAAATGCCGATCTAACCTGCAATCTGCTCCACTTAAGCCAAACCCTCTATTATAGCATAAAATTATTTTGCAAGAGGTATATTCAAAAAGCACATTCCCATTGCCATATCTTGACAAGCGTGATGCCCGCTGGGCCTACACAAGGCATAGACAGACAACTCTCCACTTTTTAATCGAGATGCCGCTTCAATCACCGCCGACACACTCCCCAAAGCATTACGCCACGTATTTTCGCCAATTGGTGCAGCAGCATCACCGATATACCAGCCTGCTAAAGCCACAGGGTGTTCATTGAATCGAGCAATATGTCGGTTGGGGAAGATATTTGGCAGTATTTCAGCACTTGAATTCTGTATTTTAGACCAATTTTCCCAAGCGCTTTGGAGATAGTCAATATACTTAACATCATGGACAGACGAGATTGACTTACGCAAATTTGATTCACCAATTTCTGGCATTGAGACAAACTCAATAGCACATTCCGCATCGATCAAACCCAAATAGATTTCTTGACCTCTGCATTCAACATCGTAATGCTTTACAAATTGACCTCTATAGAGCATTTGTAACGGGCCTTGAGCTTTAAAGTATGGGCTAATAATGGCTCTCATAATTATAAATTGCTTGATTTTTTTTATCAAGTCATGCGCTGAAAATCCAAGTTATAATTCAATACGGTTTACTTAAAATGGTCATTGCGAGGAACGAAGCAATCTCCATATCTATTTTTCATAGCGGTTTACCCCCCAGGACGCTCCGAACTAAACGGTATTGAATTATAATTATACCGCAATACGGTTTACGGATGTTAATTTTTCATTTTTCGGCACACAAATAATCAGAAACCGGGTTTTTCACCAAAATCATTGGTTGAAGTCCATAGATTAGGTGAAAAACCCGGTTTCTTTTAGCTAATGCGTCCAGGAATTTCCTAACAAGGGCTAGGAGTCCTAAGGAACGAAAACGATATCCGAACTGGGACGGAATCCACCCGGCACTTTGGCAAATTGTTGGTTTTTAAACGACAAGGCGCCAGTGCTGTTGTTGTATTGGAAATCATTGATTGAAGACACTCCCATCCCGCTGATGGAGACTTCTACTTTATCACCTTCCCAGTAATGAAAGTCTTGGATCAAATCAATGCCTTCATAGGCGGGGGTGGAGTTGAAAATAAACCTATCTGCCCCTCCACCTCCATACAGCGTATCGTTCCCAGGTTCGCCATAAAGATTGTCGTTTCCATAGTCACCGTCGAGGTAGTCATTACCAAAGGAACCAAGCAAGAGGTCATTGTCATATCCACCGTAAAGGGTGTCGTTACCAGTCCAACCATCTAAGGTGTCGTTGCCGACTTGTCCGTAAAGTCGATCGGCAGAATCGGTAAGATTGAATAAACCATTGCTACCGTTGATATAATCATTGCCTGCACCTCCCCAGACGGTATCCGCGCCTTGTTCGCCATAGAGGTAGTCATTATCCTCTTCACCGAAGATCAAGTCATTGCCCGAGTATCCCCACAAGGTATCATTGCCAGACCCTCCATACATCGTATCGTTGCCCGCCCCGCCAGATGAGGAGTCGTTACCAGCTAAGGCGTAGATTGTATCAGCCCCGCTAGTACCATCCAAATACGTATCGTTGAATGATGTACCGATAATTGGCTTTGCCATCGGAGTTTCTCCTGAAATTTGTAGTTTGTTTGCTTGTTTTCTCTGGTTCTCAAAGTTCAGAACCAATCTGCAAATTGCGAATTAGATTCACAAGCGATCGATTTTGCGATCGAGCAGATACAAGCTGTCGCGATAGGTGAGCGTCGCACTAAACACATTGTTGTGAATCTGAGTTGAATGCGAATTAGAACAATCGGAAATCCCGGAATAATTAAACATCATCTAGTTAATTTCCTGATTTTTTGAAATCTAACGCTGCACGCTGATGTATCTACTTTGTCCTGAGTGACAGCCAATGTCCAGGACATTTAGACAGTTAAGCTAGCCACTTAAGCCGAAGTCCAAAAAACATCTAGGCATTAAGTTTGAAAGATAGATATTGCAAAGGATTTAGGTTTTTATGAGAGTGTCAGATTTAGCTATTCAGTCAGTTATGCTTTCATCTAAACAAACAAAAGAGTACCCATTGGGTACTCTTTTGTTTGCATCCGGTATTGTAACTAGCACGCTACTATAGACTTTTATGGTGCGTCAGATTTTGATGTTTTCCAAAAGGTACGTTGTTGCGCTTCAGCGCTCTTTCTAAATATAATACTGCGAGCGAAAGATTGGCGGATGCTGTTGGGATGAACTCACTCGTTAGAGTTATTATGTACTAAGGTATGCGCCTAAAAACTCGATTTACAGTCATACTTCATCTATGGAAAGGCTACATACCAAAGAGCGCTGAAGCGCAACTACATACCAAAGAGCGCTGAAGCGCAACTACATACCGAAGAGCGCTGAAGCGCAACTACATACCGAAGAGCGCTGAAGCGCAACTACATACCAAAGAGCGCTGAAGCGCAACTACATACCGAAGAGCGCTGAAGCACAACTACATACCGAAGAGCGCTGAAGCGCAACTACATACCAAAGAGCGCTGAAGCGCAACTACATACCAAAGAGCGCTGAAGCGCAACAACATACCGAAGAGCGCTGAAGCGCAACTACATACCTTAGATAATGATGATGTAATATCTGAGTTAAACAGACTTGACATTAAGTCTGTTTAACTCAGATACAATTCAATTCCTCCTCATGGTAATAGCACAATATCTCGCGATACTAAGAAGTCTGCTGGCTTATTCTCAAGAGTGGCAAACTTAACTTGACCGAAGAATAAATCACCAGTAGTCTTGCTATAGCTGAATTGGTCGAGGGAGGTAGCACCAAAACTGCGGTGAATTTCAATTTTGTCAACTTCACTCACCTGGAAGTCTTTGATGGTGTCAATCCCTGTGGGAGCAAAATAGAATCTGAATCCATCGGCACCTGCACCACCCCAGAGAATGTTGTTGCCGGCAGGATCTATATCCCCACCTCCAGTTAAGATATCGTTACCATTACCGCCATTGAGGGTATCGTTGCCACCGCCACCTAAAAGTTGGTCATTACCATCGTTGCCGTACAGGATATCGTTACCCTTGTCGCCAAACACAAAGTCATTGCCGGTATCACCTGTAAGCGTGTCATTCCCATTATCGCCACGAATGATATCATTGCCACCTCTACCATTAATTTGATCGTCTCCACCCTCACCTTTGATGAAGTTCTTGCCGGCGTTACCCAGCATATAATTATTCAATTCGTTACCAGTGCCATCGATATCAGCAGCATCACTCAAGGTGAGGTTTTCGACGTTTGCACCCAAAGTATAGCTGATAGTGGAAGTGACTACGGTATCAGTACCTTCGGCAGCTTTCTCGGTAACTAAATCAGCAACATTATCAACCAAATAAAGGTCATTACCGCTACCACCATTCATGTCGTCGGCACCAGCACGACCATATATGATGTCGTCCCCCGTACCACCATAGATTTGGTCATCGCCATCACCACCATCTAGGAAGTCGTTACCGCCTGCGCCAAATAAGTAATCGCGATCGCCCAAACCATACATCGAGTTGTTGGCATCGTTGCCTACCATAGCATTGTGGGTGTTGTTTCCGGTCGCATCAATAGCAGCAGTTCCCTTCAAATGCAAGTCTTCGACGTTTGCTCCTAAAGTGTAGCTGACGGTGGATTCTACCAGATCGATACCTTCGGCAGTATTCTCGACAACTATGTCAGCAATATTATCGACAATGTACTTGTCATTACCGCTACCACCATACATTTTGTCTGCACCAGAACCACCATCAAGCTCATCGTCTCCGGCTCTACCGTAGAGTGTGTCGTTCCCTGCCAACCCTGACAGGGTATCGTTGTCAGGAGTGCCTTCTAGCAAATCGTCATTAAAAGTACCTCGAATCCTAGCCATGTTAAATTTCTCCAAGAATAACGATCTATTTGTCTGAACTGTATCGGGCGATAGAAAGTATCGCGATACGTTAAGAGCTTATCTACAAATTGCAAATCTAATTGGCTATTTGCAGATGCCAGATGCGGCGATAGGTGAGCATTGCACTCAAGACTTTGCTGTGAATTTGAGTGCAATGTGAATTGGAATAATAGGACTTATCGCCATACTTAAATAGCATGGTTGATTGCCTGATTTATTGAAATCTAACGCTGCACGCTGATATATCAACTTTGTCCTGATTTATGGTGAACGTCCAGGACAGTTAGACAGTTAAGCTAGCCACTTAAGAAGTAAAGTAAGAATATCTAAAAAGCTCTAAGTTATTTTAGGATTTAAATTGAGGCCTGATGTACAAGTTTGCGGCGGCTGCGGAGGATGAATTAGTTGTGTTTGGTGCGGCAAAACCGGGATACCGCGATGAGGAAGTTGCTGGCTGGATTGATTTTATGCGGCGACAGAAGATCGATCGAGTTTGCTGCTTGCTTCCTGAGACACAACTCACGGGCTATTCTGACTTGTTGGGAACCTATCGAAATGTTTTTGGGTGCGATCGCGTTTGCTGGGCTCCGATCGCAGATTTTGAATTGGTCGATCGCTCGATTTTAGTCGATCGCATTTTACCGTTTTTAGCATCTGCAAGTCGATCGGGCGATCGGGTGGTAGTTCACTGCGGTGGCGGGATTGGGCGCACAGGACAGGTTTTGGCTGCTTGGTTGGTTAGCGGGCGGGGATTTTCTAACCCAGAGGCGATCGCGGCTGTCAAAAAAACTGGTAGAAATCCCTATGAAGCTGCGATCGCTGCTGTTTTCAAAGGTCGAAATCCGTGGAAAGTCGCTGCTGAACTTGATGCTTTGTTGGATGATTGTCGTTGACAGGTTGACAGTTGACAGTTGACCGCTTGAGTGCACTTGATAAAGGAAGGAAGAGGATTGGAGTAATGATATCGTTTCCGGTTACATCGATATTGTTTAAACAGTCACCGGAAAAGGGTTCCGGCTTTCAACCAATTCTTGGTGGTTAAAAAGTCGGTTTCGGATTTCGCAAATGCCTAAATAGTTTTCAACATAGGAGATCGATCGCCTTCAATGACTCATATCATATCCGGTAGATTACCATCACAAAAACGGTTGGTAGTGCGGACTTCAGTCCGCAGCATTATGCGGACTGAAGTCCGCACTACGAACCAATCTGATTGTGGTCAATCCACCGAAGATGACTAATGACTACTGTCAACTGTCAACTGTCAACTGTCAACTGATTTGTCACTGCTTCGGCAAAGGGAACCGGCGCATCAAGCTGCAACCAGTGGCTGGTTTCTGGTATGACGGTGGTGGCAATTTGGGGGCGGAGTATGTGGAGGCTGAAGGGCCAGGAGTTGGCGGGCGCGAGGACTGCTGAGATTTGCGTGCCCCCAGTTGCCAGGATGCGATCGATCGCACCAACTGCATCGTAAGCAAACATACCTTTGTACATACCGATGAGGCGATCGCGCGGCGTGGCCCGGAGGTTTGCGATCGTGGTTTCCCGCGTCGCAGCAGTACCGCCTTCGAGGGCTTGGGAGAACTTTTCCTCTGCCGCAGCGCGGTAGTCATCGCCCGCTAGCGCTGCGAGGAAGGGAACCATCTGTTCTTCGTATACGGAGGGCGGCAGGTAGTTAAAGTCACCGGGAGGATCGGCTAGGATGACGCGGGTGATGCGGGTTGGGGCTGCGTCGGCGGTGGCGAGGACGACGAGGGAACCGAAGCTGTGCCCGACGAGGGCTACTTGGGGGATATTCAGGGCGTCGAGGATGGCGATGATGTCGGTGGCGCAGCTATCGGGGGTGTAATCGCCATCTGCGGGCGGATCGGATGCGCCGTGGCCCCGGAGGTCGATCGCCAAAATGCGCTGGTTTTGGCCGAGATTGGCGCCCAAAAGTGCGATCGTCTCGTCCCAGACTCCGAGGTGGTATGCCATACCGTGTACTAACAGGAGGGGGATGGGTTGTGCTTCTGCGCTGCTGGCTGCGCCCGTGTCGGTGAGATTGAGTCGCCCCGCAGGGCCGACGACAGTCGTAATTTGCATAAAATACCTGGACTTTAACGTTGTTTGGATTGGTTCGTAGTGCGTCCTGGTGTCCGCATAATGCTACGGACTGAAGTCCGTACTACGAACGGTGTTTGATTTTGGCGACTTAGTGGCGCGATCGGCGGTTTGTAGTGCGTCCTGGTGTCCGCTATCAAGCTGCGGACACCAGGACGCACTACGAACTTCATCACTACGAACTGTCGGGCAGCGACTTATTTTACTCAAAGATAGCCCCATCTAAGCAAGCTTTTTTCAAGTCTACTTTACCTAGAGTTGCACCTCTTAAATCAGCATTTGTTAAGTCAGCATTACTTAAATCTACATTAGTCAAATTTGCACCTCTGAGATTAGCATTGCTTAAATTTGCCCCAGCTAAATTTGCCCTCACAATTTGTGACTTATGCAAGTTGCAGCCACTCAAATTAGCCGATTGCATCTGTGCTTCTGCTAAATTTGCTTTATTTAAATTAGTGCCGCCCAGGTCAGCCAAATTCAATTTGGCATAACTCAGATCGATGTTTTCCAAACAAAGTTGGCTCAATTGAGCGCATCTCAAGTTAGCATTCACAAAATATCTGTCTCCCGCCGCATAACGGCGCAGCAATTCGTCAACTCCCAGCCGAATTAAAACCGGTTCGGCAGCCTTTTGATAGCACCACGATGTCTCGAGCAAACTCGCGGCTATTTCAATTGCTACCTTATCGGATTTAGGCAGGACAAAACTATTGCAGCCATCCCACTCGCCGCCTAGCATAAATGCCATTTCAGAAGCTGCTGCAATTGAGTCGCAAAGCAAAACGGTTTCTGGTTTGGGTGGCAGCCAGTTCATTAAAGCGATCGAACTCTTGTTTTTCACTGTTTATTCAGGATTTGTTCGCGTTTCTTAAATTATAAGTTAAATTATTTTTCCTCTCTGGAAACAGGTAAGGTGCGCTGCGCGCACCTACCGTTTGAGTTCTTGCAATTAGTCCTAGATATTGCAGCAGCCAGAAGGCATTTGTCACAATCTGACTGAGGACTTATGACTGATGATTAATCAGTCGTACTAACGTGGTCGATGCGCTCTAATTGCCAGAGAATTTGGTTGCCCTCGCGGCGCACGCGAGAAACTACCCAGTTGCGCCAAACCCAGTTGTCTCCACGGCTGGTGACAGCGCTGGCATTTACATCCATCAAATCAGCCAGTTCAGAACTGGTAATCAAGTAGCCTTTGGTGGCAACTTCGTCAGCTATGTGCAACGTCTCGATCAGGTTGCGGAGTTCCTGAACCCTCACCTCGCGGGGTAAGTTCTCCAGGGTATCGGCAGTTGAATCCATCATGTTAGAGTTGGAGATCTCAAGGTCAGAAGTTATGACATAGGATTCTATCGTTTTGTTACCAGTTGTGTCCGTTTCTTCCAAAACAATTGGGTTTTCAATGTCTAGCGGCGATGACCCAGACTCATCTGTTGTTGGTCGATGCTGTTGCAGGGCGGGAGTGCGATTGTGAGAGAAGCTGCGGGCGATTTCATCGCACCTGTCGTTGTAGAAGTCGCCGGAGTGGCCGCGGACGTGTTCCCACTTGATTTGTCGGGAATTCAGCTTGTCTAGCAGGTGCCAAAGGTCTTGGTTGACGACATCTTTGCCTGTTGAGGTTTTCCAGCCTTTGTTTTTCCAGCCTTGAATCCATTTGGTGATGCCGTTTTTAACGTATTCGCTGTCGGTGTAAACGGTGACTGGTTCGGTTTGACCGGAATTGGCAAAAAATTCGAGTGCAGCGACGGCTGCCTGCATTTCCATGCGGTTGTTGGTAGTTTGGGGGTCTCGCCCGCCTAGTTCGTGACATTTGCCGTCGGCGAAGCAGATGACTGCACCCCAACCGCCGGGGCCTGGATTGCCGGAACAAGCGCCGTCTGTGTACAAGCTTTTGATTGTGGGAGTTGTCATGGGTTAATTAATTTGTTATTTACGATTATTTTGTTGGCGGGTGCGATAATTGAGGGAAATTGCGATCGACTGTAGCTGCCCATGAAAAATGTCAACTTAAAGATTAAAAAGGTCGGGCTATTTATTTGTCCGTTTTCTTTGTTAATTTTTAATACTTTCGCGCAGGCGCAAACAGTTGTGCCTGCTGCTGACGGTACTGGCACTGCTGTCATCCGCAATGGCAACCGCTACGATATTAACGGTGGCAGTTTGTCGGGAGACGGGGCGAATCTTTTTCACAGTTTTGGGCAGTTCGGCTTGAATGAAGGTCAAGTTGCTAATTTTCTGACTAATTCGGCTATTCAAAATATATTAGCTCGCATTGCTGGTGGGAACCCTTCGCTAATTAATGGTTTAATTACGGTCACGGGTGGCAATTCTAATCTGTTTTTAATTAATCCTGCGGGGATTGTGTTTGGCCCGAACGCGAGTTTGAATGTGCCTGGTGCTTTTACTGCGACTACTGCTAATAATGTGGGTTTTGGTTCTAATTGGTTTAATGCGGCAGGTACAAATAATTTTAGTGCCTTAGTTGGTGCGCCAAATGCTTTTTATTTTGGGGCGAATCAACCAGGAAGTATTGTTAATGCTGGCAATTTGGCTGTGACTCCGGGCCAAAGTTTGGCTTTGCTGGGCGGTACGGTTGTGAGTACGGGGCAGTTGTCGGCACCGGGCGGACAAATTACTGTTGTTGCTGTTCCGGGCGAGAATGTTTTGCGGATCGGTCAACGGGGGCTTTTGTTGAATTTGGAAATACCAACGGGTGCTAATTTTCAGAATTCTCAACAAAGTTTGAATCCTGTTTCTTTGCCGCAGTTGCTGACAGGTTCTGGCCAAAATCAGGCGACAGGTGTTGCTGTTGCTGCTGATGGTAGCGTGCAGCTTGTGGACTCTGGTTTGCAGGTGAATTCTGGGGATGTGGCAATTGCTGCTGGGACTACAGCAGATTTCAGCGTGGAGGGCGGGCACGGGGGCACCGCCCCTACGGAAACCGGCTTGTCTGTGCTTCCGCAGGTGAATGCCGGAAGTGCGACTGTTTCGGCTGCGGGAAATCTGACGTTAGCGGGGGCTAGGCTGCAAACTGCGGGGGATTTGAACTTGCTGGCACGGGATGCGGTGCGAGTTCGCGATCGCGCGCAGAATCCTTTTTTGGCACGGGCTGGGGGGAATTTAGAGATTCGAGGCGATCGCGCGATCGACATTCTCACCTTAAACGCGACGGGCGGCTTGTCTCTTCCCCCGCAATTTCAAAGCGGTGGCAATTTGAGTTTAGTCAGCAACGGTGTCATTTCTGGGGATGCTCACTTTGCTTCGAGGGGCAATTTTTCGGTGCGGAATCTGTCGGGAAGGCCGGGAAATTTTGTCAGTTTATTTGACCCGATTATTAGTTCCGAAGGTGATGTTTTCTTGGGAGATTATACTGGGGTTTCGCTGAAAGTCGAGGCTAGGGGCAGCATTGTGGCCGAGGATATTACAATTACCGGCCCGGATGTTGCATTGCGGACTGAAAATGCGACTTCAGATCCAGATATTGCTATTTTAACTAGCAGTCCAGCCTTAATTCTCCGGGCGGGAGTAGCAAGTTTGGCAAATCCGGTAAATATTTCTCCTGACAGTTTACCTGATGATGATAGTGATACCACCTCGACGCCAATTTTGAGCGGCAGAAGTTTGATTGCTGTGGAAAACATTTCTGCGGGCGGGCCTGTGATTTTGTCAGCGGCGCAAGAGGTGGTAACTAGAGATATTAATGCTGGATCGATTCGCCTCGAAAGCAGGGAAGGATCTGCGATCGTTGGAGGTAGATTAACATCTGGTTCGACGATCAATATTCAGGCTGCTAACAATATTAATTTGACAAATGACATCGTTCCGGCTGATATCAAGGGCAATATTAATCTGAATTCGACTGCGGGTAATATAGTAACGCGCGCGATCGACACTGGGAATTCTGGGGCGATCGCACTTACAGCATTCGGCAATGTCAATTTTGGGAATTTGCGGGGTTCTCAAGTTAATGTTACCAGCAACTCCGGCGCTCTGGGAGTGTTGAACGCTCCCGATACAATCGTCCCGAATACAACACCTGCAAGCGTTACAGCCACCGAGAATGTCACTTTGGCAGCTCCTGGAGACTTAAACGTGGGGAACCTCACGGGTACGACTGTTGGAGCCACCAGCCGCACCGGAAGTGTCGCTACAGGTGCGATCGACTCTACGGGAGATGTCAGAGTTGTAGCGGGACAACAAATCAGTACAGCGCCAATCACTGTTAATGCGATCGCAGCAAATCCAGTTAATCCAGTTAATCCTACTAATCCCACAGTCAATCTAGATGCGAACACTAATATTAATGTTGCATCTGTTAATGCTCCCACTGCCACCGTTGCTTTGAGAGCAACTAACAACTTAACTGCCGGAGATTTGCAGGGCGGAGTCGTGGATGTTTCCAGCACCACGGGGAATATTACAACTGCGAATACTGCGTCAACAGGAAATATCAATATCAGAACTCCTGGCAATGTAAGTTCAGGAAATTTGCAAGGTGTCGGAGTTAATATTGCCAGCAATTCGGGAACTGTTGCCACTGGTAATACCAACGCTACAGGTAATGTAGAGTTGACAGCTTCTGGCAATTTAACTGCCCAAAATTTGCAGGGAGTTGGGATTAATCTTAACAGCACCACCGGAAATGTCACCGCTGGCAATCTCACCGCTGCCGAACAAGTTACGATTTCGGCGGGGCAGCAAATTCAAACCGAGACAGTTAATATTACTCGCCCTACTACACAGCCAGTTAATCCCCTGTCGGCGGTAACTCTCAATGCTGGAAATAATATTAGCGCGATCGGGATAAATGCTCCTGCTGCCAGGATTGTTTCGAGAACACCGACTAATTTTACTGCGGGAAATGTGCAAGGAAGTGCTGTTGATGTTAATAGCGGTGGCAATATTGCGATCGGCAATACTTTGTCAACTGGTAATATCAATTTAGAAGCTGCACAAAACGTGACTGCGGGTAATTTGCAGGGAGTAGGAATTGATTTAACCAGCCGCAGGGGAAATGTCACTACTGGTAATATCAATGCTGCGGAAGTTGTGGATATTTTAGCGGGAGGGCAAATCAGAACCGGGGCAATAAATGTTAATCCTGCGGTTGTCGATCGCACTTCTGGAGTAAATCTTAACGCTCAAAATGATATTAGCATTACATCAATCAATGCTCCCGGCGGTACGGTGAATATCCAGACTCCGGGTTTGGTGCGAGTCACGGGTACTTTTGACCAAAACGGTACTCCTGTGAGTATCTCGACTATTGGTGGCACTCAACCGGGTACGGTGAGGATTGCCCACGGTGGCGGTGATGTCAATCCGCCGACGCCTTTTGCGGTGGGAAATGCGACGACTAACGGGACTGCTGGGGCGATCGCGAGCAATGCTTCTGGTACGATTACTCAAGGGCAATCTTTCATAAATTCTTACACTCAGGGCAATAGTGCGATCGTCACTACCAACCAACCAATTAATCCCGACAATCCCGACAATCCGAATAATCCGAATAATCCGAATAATCCCAACAATCCTAACAATCCCAACAATCCTAACAATCCCAGTAATCCACTCAATCCGAATAATCCAATAAATCCGAATAATCCACTAAATCCAAATAATCCACTGAATCCCAGTAATCCACTCAATCCGAATAATCCGAATAATCCGAATAATCCACTCAATCCAATCGATCGCAATAACCCAAATTCCTTACCACCATCGCTAATCGATAGATTTCCATTAGATAAATCGCGATCGATTTTTCCCGAGCCCAACCAACCCTTAAATCCCGAACAGCTACGGAACCAAAACAGAATATCGCGATATTTAGGAAAACCAGGAGAAAGGATGCTACCGGAAAGAATGCAATCTCCCAGAGGACTCAGAAATTTCATCGGTGGAAATCCCAGAGAACCAATTTTTGGGGCAGCATTTCGCAGTGACATCGGCAGGAACTTTGATGCAGGGAAACTATCAGCAGCTTTACCTCTTCTGGAGAAATCTTTTGGTCAAGAATTCGAGGAATATTTCGGTCTTAACATCAGCAAGGATTTACTATCGGTAGACGACATCAAGAAAAAATTAGTATCGGTGGGCGCCGAAACGAAAACGAAACCCAGCTTAATTTATCTGTTTTCGCGATCGGAAAAATTAGATTTAATGTTAGTAGATTCTTGCGGTGCAGTGGTTCACAAAACTGTGCCGGAAGCGCACCGCGAAGAATTGCTGAAAGTTGTAACTGTGTTTAGAAATGAGATTACTAATCCAACCAAGCGTAATACTACGAGTTATCTACCATCTGCCCAACAGCTTTATAAGTGGATGGTGGAGCCTTTGGAGGAGCATTTGAAGAAGTGCGAAACTGATACTATTTCTTTTGTAGTCGATCGCGGTTTGAGAGGTATGCCCTTTGCTGCTTTGCACGACGGAAAGCAATTTTTGATCGAAAAGTACAATCTCAGCCTGATGCCCAGCATTAATTTAACAGATACTCGCTACGTGGATATCAGGAAATCTGAAGTTTTAGCAATGGGTGCATCGGAATTTTCGGAGTTGAATCCGTTGCCAGCGGTTCCTGCCGAAATAGCCGCTATTTCGCGATTGTGGCCGGGAATTAGTTTTCTGAATGAGGGTTTCACTTACAATAATTTGAAGCAACAGCATGAAAGCCGACCTTTTGGGATTATTCACTTAGCAACTCACGGCGAATTTCGTCCGGGACTGCCGAATAATTCTTTTATTCAGTTGTGGGATAGTCGCTTAAGACTGAATCAATTGCGTGATTTGAGATTGAATAATCCGCAGGTAAATCTATTAGTTTTAAGTGCTTGTCGGACTGCCGTGGGTGATGACAGTGCGGAGTTAGGTTTTGGAGGTTTGGCGCTGCAAGCGGGGGTAAAAACGGCTTTGGGGAGTTTGTGGTATGTTTCCGATGAGGGTACTTTGGGATTGATGGCTGAGTTTTATCAGCAGTTAAAGATTGCCCCAATTAAGGCGGCGGCGCTGCGAGAAGCGCAAATTGCGATGTTGCGGGGAGATGTGCGTTTGGAGGGCGGCAAGTTGCGGGGTTCGAGTCGGGGTGAGGGAGTGGAGTTGCCGCAATCCTTGCAAGGGTTTGCAGATTTGAAGTTGTCGCATCCTTATTATTGGTCGGCTTTTGTAATGATTGGGAGTCCGTGGTAAAGCCGGATTAAAAATTAATGAAATGTATAAATTTGCACCTGACAATCATAATTAATTAATTGACAATATGTGAGAACCAGAGTAAGATCGAAAACTAGATAGTTAATTCTAAGAGATTAGATACACAATGACAATCCCCAAAGTCATAAATCCATCATAAGTAGATGTTTAAATTCAACGAAAAATAATATTGTTTAGTGGGTTAATTAAGGTCTAATGAGTGACGTAGCTGAACAAAAATCAAGTAGCAGTCGAATTGCTTGGATTGACAACTTAAGAGCTTTTGGTATGTTATCGATCGTCTTAGTGCATACAGGGCGTCTAGATAGTGCACTTGATTTATATGTGGCTTCATTTTGTATGCCTTTGTTTTTCTTTATTTCAGGACTTTTTGTAAAAGAGTCTATCCGACAACAGACATTTATTGATTATGTAAAAACAAGGGTTCAACGCTTACTAATTCCTTATTTTTCTTTCAGTATTTTTAGCTATTTTCTGTGGTTTTTTGTGATAGGAAAGATAAAGGGAGATGTGTTGCCTGCGAATCCAGTTTTACATTTTTTTAGTAATATTATATACGGTGTAGGTGGTGGGGAATGGCTAGATTATAATACTACTCTCTGGTTTTTCCCATGTTTGTTTATCACGGAATTACTCTTCTTTTTCTTGATTCGTTTACCATCTCATAAAACCCTAGGATTAGCGCTGTTTGGTTTATCTGTTATTGGCTATTTTTTATTTAAAGTTGTCTGGATAGACAACTTTAGACTGCCATTTGGCGCTGACATTGCTTTAACAGCAGTAGTTTTCTATGGCGTAGGCTACTTAGTTAAACCTTATATTTTGAATGAGAGCTTTAAAGTCTGGTATCAGTGGCCAATTTTGCTACTGGCAACCTTAGCTTATATCGTGTTTTCAAATCTCAATGAGGAAAGTGCTTTTATTATTGGAAATTTTGGTAAGAACTATTTCTATTTTTACTTGGCTGCACTGTCGGGAATATTATTTTGGGCGCAGATTTCTCGATTGACTAAGCCGAATAAGCTTTTCACAGAAATCGGCAAAAATACTCTGGTGATCTTTCCGTTGCATCTGTTGCTATTTCCATTTTTTACAGGTGTTTTAGTCTTTGTATTTAAAGTGCCTAAAAGTTCCCTAGACCACTCAAATATTGTTGCCTTAGCTTACACGATATTATCTGTATTGATCCTGATTCCTATCGCTTGGGGTTTGAATCTCTATGTGCCATTTTTACTGGGCTACAACTCTCATAAAAAAAAGGTCAATCAGTGAATTGTCGCACTTATGCAGAAGGTATTTATGCTGAAATCAATACAAGAAAGGATTGCTATCTTGTCAAGCCTTCAAATCTGAAAACCAAATAGAAACCTCAGCATCTGGATTTTCGGGTAGCCGAGTCCATCCAGTTGATTGGGCAAATCTCTGCTTCACTAGCGCCAGTTGATTTTCATTTGTCTCCAAAGCATTGGAGACAACAAGTATGACTCTCAAATCTTGCGCTGTTGTAATTTTACTCTTAGCTTCTTCACCGTCAACTATTGGGAGTGAGAGGATTCTGTGTCTCATTTCCAGCCACGAACCAAAACGCAATTCATCGGTATCTTTAGTTAAAACGACAACATCTTTAGGTGATTTAACGGCAGAGTTTATCTGAGTAACTACCGATTTAACATTCTTTTTTGACAAGATATCGACATAGAGAAAATTCTCTGTTGTTACGTAATTTTTCCGCAAACTTATAGCCTCAGCCCAATCAGCTATATAATTGAGCGGGGGCAGCAATACAAAGAATACCAATACAACAGACAATACAATTTTTGACAGTATAGATTTTTCATGATTTGAAATCCAGTAAATGTAGTAAGAAATCACAAAGAAGACAGTAAGTATAAAGAAAGGATTGCTGTAACGACCGATGCCTGCCATTAATAGATTGATTCCAGTTTTATAAGATATATATGCAATGAATATAAAAGGAATCGTTGTAATGCAGCCCCAAAGAATAATAAGTTTTTTATTGTATATATTTTTGCGAGCAGACTCTGCAACAAACCAAAAAGCTGCTAAGGTTCCTGCCAGACCTACAAATATTTTAAAAGTTTCTGCTTTTCGTGAAATATCTAAAGCAAATAACTGTTTAACAATTGTGGCTGTAAACGTCAACAGCCTGCCTTGAGTAAAAATTTCTGAATTAAATAGACCTAAACCTGGAGCTCCTATTAAACTCAATAAAAAACGCATTCCTCTTGTAGAAGGCGATGCCACAGGAATAGCAGCTTCAAATTGGTCTACAGCACTATTGACTCCAGCAAGCGAATGGTGAATAGCGCTCAGACCAATTACTGGCAAAAGGGTGAATGCCGTACAAACTGCTAACAGGATAAAACGGTTTTTCAAGGTATATTGTTTGCTGAAAAACCATAAAAATACAGCTAGATAGGCGAGCATTCCTAGAGAAACTAAAAAAGCAGAGTATTTTAACCAGTAAATTCCTCCTAAAAGTAGACCTAGTAGAGCTGCATGAACTAGAAAGCGACTGTCAAATTTATTCCCTGAGTCTAAAATTGAACACAGATACATTGCGTACAGTAATACCCAAGGCATGACTGCCCAAGGAATCACATCTCCTGCTGTACAAACCAATAATGAGCCAATTTCTATATAATAGATAGATAACAGGACAGCTATAATTATTTTGATTTTCTGGTCAGAGGTGAGAGTATCTATTACCTTTATCCATCCCAAGCCACCTGAAACAAACAAAAAGTATGCGGTTGTTCTGACTGCAATTCCTAAAGGCAATCCGAGGGCGATTAAAGGTAAAAATGCGAAGGTAACGCCGGGAGCGTGCCAGACTATCCAGGTTTGTATATCTTGGGATATATCTTTGGGATTTACGGTGACAACTGAGTTGATCGAACTAGATACTCCGCTCAACCACTGGTTGATTCCTTTGATTTGAGGGATTGGATCGAACTCTATTTGGTAAGGAAATACTGAGGCGATCGCAAAAAAGACAGTGACTATAAATAGAAATATTAAATATGGCGCTAATTGCTGATAGCGAGAATTTGTTAAATTCATATTACAGTTTTAATTGTGTGAAAAATAAACTATAAGTCACCTTTGCAAAAACTGGCGAAAAATGTGATATTTCTTAATAGTTATGAAAATTTTGGCTGGTAGGTATGTTCGCCAGCAAGAGGTGGGAGTGTTGGGTGGGACGATCGCGCGTATGTTCGCTATTAGTCTGTGCGATCGACCTTTTGACCTATTTTTTCGGTTTGGTGCACCACCAGGTGATGCTGGCTGCGATAAGGGCGATCGCGCAACTCAACAAATAGGAATACTTTGTCTGTACCGCTTGATGCTGCGATACCGCCTGCTGCTAAACCTACGCCGATCGCCATACAGGATCTCAAATTAATCTCGCAACTGAGTTAAAATAGTCTTGAGCTTATTGTTGCCGTTCATATTGGTTGTCGTGGATGCTGTTCGGGCGATCGAAGTCAGCTTGTCAATCTATGTACATAGTATCGTTTAAATGCACAAAACTCGGTACTTAACCCCGCACTCTTCAACCCGCTCCCGTCGGGTTTCGTCTGTGTAGACGCGGTTTCAACCGCCGAAAAAACCGCCGTCTCAACCGCCGAAAAAATCCCGAATTATCTACGAGAAATATCCCAGCATTCCCGCGCAATCTCCCAATCTTCCTGAGTATGAATCACCAAAACCCGCACCGCAGAATCTACCGCCGCAACATCATCATCAATTGGCGAATTCAAATTCTTTTCCCCATCCAACCTTAACCCAATAAACCCAAAAACCTCGCAAACAGCAGCCCTGACAGCAGCCGAATTTTCTCCAACACCGGCAGTAAAAATCAAAGCATCCAACCCGCCCAAACTCGCCAACATCGCCCCAATACCGGCGCGCAAACGGTGCACGTAAATATCGAAAGCAAGTTGAGCCCGAGAATTGCCATTTGCGATCGCCTCCGCAATCAGCCGCATATCGCTAGAAACCCCAGAAATCCCCTTCAAACCAGAATTTCGATTCAGAATATTATCGAGTTCCTCAGCAGTAAAGTGCGATCGCCTTAACAGATGAATTATAATCCCCGGATCGATCGCGCCCGATCGACTCCCCATCATCAAACCATCCAAAGGAGTAAAACCCATAGTAGTGTCAACACTCCGGCCGTCGCGAACCGCCGCGAGAGAGCATCCGTTGCCCAAATGACAGCTAATCAGCCGCAAATCGGCAGAATCGCGGTTCAGAATTTCAGCAGCCCTGCGCGCGCAATATTGATGGCTAATCCCGTGGAAACCGTAGCGGCGAATCCCGTCTTCCAGCCATTCGTAGGGGCCCGGATAGACAAACGCAGCGGGCGGCAAATCCGAGTGAAAAGCTGTATCAAAAACTGCGACTTGCGGCACATTTGGGAGAATTTTTTCAACGGCTTCGATACCTTCCAAGTTAATCGGATTGTGGACGGGAGCAAACTGGGATAAACGGGCGATTTCCTGTTTGACTTCCGGCGAAATCAGCGTGCTTTGCTGATAGTTTTCCCCGCCATGTACGACGCGATGACCGATAATATCAATTTCGTTTAAACTGTTAATAACTTGAGTTTCACCCTGCCACAGAGTCTCTAGCATTCGAGCGATCGCCCCAGCGCGATAATCCGAGGCAATTTCTTCCTCAAACCTATTACCAGCAGCAGTTGTGACTTGCAACTCCCCCGCACCTTCGCGGTGACTCCAGTCTATTTTTGCTTCCCAGAGAGGTTGTGGCGGGCGATCGGGAAGCACATCGTTTAATTCGTAAACACAGCTTTTTTGACTGCTAGAACCTGCATTTAAAACTAAGATTTTCATGGTAATAGGTAATTGGGAATTGGTAATTCAGGGCTTACTCACTCCAACCTCAGAAACCGGATTTTTACCTTTTCTGTTGGTTGGAACCTGTGTATTTTGCTCAAAAACCTGGTTTCTGGCTACCCGTATTGATTGTTAGCTATTCACTAATGACGAATTTATTAAGAAATTTATCAAAATATTAAGTATTAATGCAATCTGTAGTCAAGCGTTACGGTTATTTGATATATCTTCGTCATCAGATTTTCATTGATTAAAATTTAAGGAGCCGATCGCCATGTTGACAACAATTTTATTAACCGTTGCGCCTCGTACCGTAGAATGGAGCCCCACCATTGGGCTGATTATGATTGTCTGCAATATTCTAGCCATTGCTTTCGGCAAATTAACAATCCAGCATCAGAGCACAGGTGGGGCCATGCCTTCAGCGAATATGTTCGGCGGTTTTGGTTTGGGTGCAGTCTTGGGAACCACCTGCTTCGGTCATATTTTGGGCGCAGGTACGATTTTAGGATTGTCTTACATTGGCGCGATTTAGAATCTAGGTGAAGACTGCACACCTTTTCTAAGTACCGGGTAAATTGCGGAGGTTTTCATCCAAGTGCGATCGATCGCCCAAAACCTCCAGCATCGGCCCACGCACATCAAACTTAACTATACTAATAGAAGCGGCTAAAGTGGCAATGCGATTGCGATAACTTCCGAGATCGATTCCCAACAAACCGCACAGAATAATCCGAATAGTCGCCTTGTGGGAAACCACCAAAACATTACCAGTCTTGTACTTTTCCTGAATTTCTGCGATAACTAAGGAAGCTCTACTAGAAATCTGCACCGAAGTTTCCCCCTCAGTCGGTGGATTCCAAGCCTGTTCAGTCAGCCAATTAATGTAATCTTCAGCATATTTTTCGCGAACAGACTCAACGGTTTTGCCTTCCCACTTCCCGTACTTAATCTCCTTCAATCCATCGCGAAGCTGCATTTGAATTCCTAGAGTATCGCACAAAGGTGTTGCAGTTGCGATCGTCCGTTTCATGGGACTGACATAAACAGCATCCCAAGGTAATTTTGCGTAAGCTGCGCCAAACTGTGCTGCCATTTGAGCGCCTTCGGGCGTTAATTCTGGATCGAGGTCGCCGCAGAAGCCACCTGTTTTGCTGTAAACTGTTTCACCGTGGCGCAGAAAGTAGATTTTTAGGCTCATGTTTACCAGTTTTGTTTGATTGGTGAATGAGATTTTTTTTATTAACCACAGAGGGCGCAGAGGGCGCAGAGGAAGAGGGAAGAGAGAGGTTCGTAGTAAGGACTTCAGTCCTTATAAATTAGTTTAGTCTAATTAACAAAAGAGTTTAAAAAACTCCTTCAAATCATCGAGGGTCGGATTATCCCAATCCCAAATATCTTTTTTATGTTCCATAACATAATCAAACTTAGACATACTACATTTATCTCCTGCTTGTTTTTGTTCCTTCTTTGAGCAAGTATCAAATCTAATATAGTTGCTAATCCAAAATTTATCAAACTCTTTCTGACTGATTTTCTTTCCCTGATTTTCTAGACAAGTTTTCCAGCTATCCAAACAATCAGCATAGGGAGAGTCTTTAGCCTTGATTTCCTTTAACAGAGTTTCCAGTTCGCCTTTGCCTCCAACATTTGTAAAGTAACAAGCCAATTTTGCATTTGTGCCAAGTTTTGTACAAATATCGATAAATTGTTTAGTGCTTGACAAAATTTCAGCTTCAAACACATCTTTTATACATTCACTTACCCATTCCAGCCGTTCTGACTCTGAATAATTATCGAGATCTATAACAATCCCAATTTTTTCTATATCTCTCTTTTGCAGGTCGGCTTCTAAATCTTTTAACGTAGTGATTAATTTTTTTGGATTCAAGCCTTCCAAACATTCATAATCATCTATACAAATAGGAGGTTCTATCTGGATGTTGCAGTTGAGAAACTCAACCATTGCTTTCATGAAAATTGCATCATTTTTGCTTTCTACGATGACAATATTACTCACCTCTCACTCCTTTCTGATGCTCTAGTGCGTAATTCAAAGTTTCTAAATCGCGTCTGATACCGATTATTTGATTTGTTTTGAGTTTCCTTGCTAGTTCAAAATAGGCGCTGCTGCATTCTTGATTTGGTTCCAAACCCACATCAGCAAATGCTTGCAACATCTCTAAACTGTGAGTTGTCGCAAAAATCTGGGTATCCAGTTCAACCGCCAACCGAAATAACATTCTCCAAAACTCTCGCTGGTTTGTATAGTGTATGCCATTTTCTATCTCATCGATTAGCAAGATTTTGTGTTCGCTGTTTACCAGTTTAAGGATAATGTCTGCGACTCGGTTCATGGCATCTCCAAACAATGAGAGAGGTAAACGTTTTTCTCCTTTTCTTCTCAAGTAAAGTGTCGGTTCTCCAATATAAAAACTCTCCACTGATTCGATCGCCGGATCGATAATTTGAAAAGCTTTCAAGACTTCGCTATCTTTTTCATTTAAACGGGCGTTATCGTATGCTACTGTGAGTTCTCTCCCTGAAATCCTGGTAAACGATGGAATGATTGGTACCTTGCCAGTAGTAGAAGTATCATAACTCATTAAATGTGTCGCAGGAACCTTTTTTGATGACAAGGCAGATCGATTTTCGTTCCTCATAAACTCAATAAGTATACTAGATTTAACTGAATTAATTTCTAATTTAATTTCTACTCGATCCGTGTTGTTGTAGTCTTTTCCAATAATTACTATAGATATATCTTTTTTTAGTGCGTAAAATAAGTTATCCCAGGCTCTATCTGGCATAGCTTGTACAGCTTTTGATGACTCTCTTCTTAACTCTTTTAGGATTGCTAGACTGCTAGCGTGTGGAGCAATATTTAGAAAAAGTGCTTCTAGCAAAGCTGTCTTGCCAGCATTGTTTTTACCGCCGATTAAATTGACTCTTTCAAACCCAGAAATTTTGATTTGCTCAAAACACCTAAAATTTTGGATTTCTATTTCTTTAAGCATTACCGCCCCTTATGAATGTACAAATCCTGACTCGCGATTGATTTATGCTAAGATAACTTTGAGATTGGTGCTTTTAATTATACACTCTATGCAGAATGTAGATTTTTTTGAAGTCATTGAAAGGCATCCAAGCAAGGTGAGTGGTGCATGGGTATTTAGGGGAACGCGCGTACCTGTTGCCACCTTTTTCGAGAACCTTAAAGATGGGGCCTCGATCGACCAGTTTCTCGAATGGTTTCCGGGAGTAACTCGCGCCCAAGTTGAGGTATTACTCGATCGCACTCTAGCCTCATTTTAGCATCAAAATTATTCATCTCTCTCTTATCTTGCTCTGCGTTCTCTGCGTTCTCTGCGGTTAAATCATTCCGATCCAACCGGAATTGATATGATTCATACTAACAGGACTTAGGTAAAAAGTGGAAGGACTAAAGTCCTCACTACAAACCAGGTTCGTAGTGAGGACTTTAGTCCGCATCAATCTAGGTGAAGAAGGACTAAAGTCCTGACTACGAAACTATTACCCAGGAGCACCCGATCGCACACCTTGATCTCCTACCACCGTCGGATCTTTAGTTTCCTTCGGAATTTCCGACATAACAGCCCCACCGTGAGGCCACTTCCAGTCGCGGATTTCCGGCATATCATCGCCGTGTTCGGTGATATACAACCTGTGTTCGATCAACTTGTCCCGCACCGCCTGTTTCCCATAAGCCGCAGCATAACTCAGTTTCGGCACGCGATCGATCACATCACCAACTAAGTGGAAGCGATCGAGATCGTTCATCACCACCATATCAAACGGTGTCGTAGTCGTTCCCTCTTCCTTGTAACCGCGAACATGAATATTCGGGTGATTTGTGCGGCGATAAGTCAACCGGTGAATCAGCCAAGGATAGCCGTGAAAAGCAAAAATCACCGGCTTATCCTTCGTGAACAAAGCATCAAAATCCTTGTCAGACAAACCATGAGGATGTTCGGTGTGAGGCTGAAGCGTCATCAAATCCACCACATTTACCACCCGCACTTTTAACTCGGGATAATCTCGGCGCAAAATATCAACAGCCGCCAAAGTTTCCAGCGTTGGAACATCACCCGCACAAGCCATTACCACATCCGGTTCGCCACCTTTGTCATTGCTAGCCCATTCCCAAATACCGAGGCCCGCCGTACAGTGTTTAATCGCAGCATCCATGTCCAGATATTGCAAAGCCGGCTGCTTTCCAGCAATAATCACGTTCACGTAGTGGCGGCTGCGGAGACAGTGATCGGTAACGGACAGCAAAGTGTTCGCATCCGGTGGCAAATATATTCGCACCACCTCAGATTTCTTGTTAATTACGTGGTCGATAAAACCCGGATCTTGGTGCGAAAAACCGTTGTGATCCTGCCGCCAAACGTGAGATGTGAGTAAATAGTTGAGAGATGCGATCGGTCTCCGCCAAGGAATTTCACGAGTAGTTTTCAACCATTTAGCGTGTTGGTTGAACATCGAGTCGATGATGTGAATAAATGCCTCGTAGCAAGAGAAAAATCCGTGCCTTCCTGTTAGCAAATAGCCTTCCAGCCAACCTTGACATAGATGTTCGCTGAGGACTTCCATCACCCGCCCGTCGGGAGAAAGGTGCTCGTCATCCTCTGGTAAAACACTACCCATCCACTCCCGCCCAGTCACCTCAAACACTGGATCGAGGCGGTTTGAGGCCGTTTCGTCGGGCCCGACAATGCGGAAATTCTGGTTCTCCTGATTCAGTTTCATCACATCCCGCAAAAAGCGACCCGAAACGCGGGTTGCTTCTGCCATTACAGTGCCTGGTTTTTGCACATCTACGGCGTAGTTGGCAAATTTTGGCATTTTCAAGTCTCGCAGCAGCAGACCGCCGTTAGCGTGCGGATTTGCCCCCATCCGTCGATCGCCCTTCGGTGCAAGTTCCGCCAATTCTGCAATCAATTTACCCTTGTCGTCGAACAGTTCTTCGGGCTTGTAGCTTTTCATCCAATCTTCCAGGAGTTGGACGTGTCCTGGTTTAGAAGCCATTTCGGCTAAGGGAACTTGGTGCGATCGCCACGAACCCTCAGTTTTCTTCCCGTCAACCTCCTTCGGCCCCGTCCAACCCTTGGGGCTTTTGAGTACAATCATTGGCCACTGAGGGCGATCGGCACACCCCTCAGTCCGGGCTTTCTCCTGAATCGACTTAATTTCGCCGATCGCCGTATCCATCGTTGCAGCCATCAACTGGTGCATCGTTTCCGGGTCTGAACCCTCCACCCAATAAGGTTTGTAGCCGTAACCGACCATCAAACTCTCCAACTCCTCGCGGGGAATCCGGGCCAACACCGTCGGATTGGCAATTTTGTAGCCATTCAGGTGCAAAATCGGCAACACGGCCCCATCCCGAACCGGGTTGAGAAACTTGTTAGAATGCCAGCTAGCAGCCAGCGGGCCGGTTTCCGCTTCCCCGTCGCCGACAACCGCCGCCACAATTAAATCGGGATTATCAAAAGCCGCCCCGTAGGCGTGGACAAGGGCGTAGCCAAGTTCCCCGCCCTCGTGAATCGAACCGGGAGTTTCCGGCGCAACGTGACTGGGAATACCGCCGGGAAACGAAAACTGTTTGAACAGCCGTTGAATTCCCTCGGAATCTTGGGAAATGTTCGAGTAATATTCCGTGTAAGTTCCTTCGAGATAGGTGTTAGCCACCAAGCCCGGCCCGCCGTGTCCCGGGCCTGCGATGTATATGGCGTTTAAGTCTTGGGCTTTGATGACGCGGTTGAGGTGAACGTAGATGAAGTTGAGGCCTGGAGTGGTGCCCCAATGTCCGAGGAGTCTGGGTTTGACGTGTTCGAGTTTGAGTGGTTCTTTGAGTAGGGGATTGTCGAGGAGATAGATTTGTCCGACGGAAAGGTAGTTGGCGGCCCGCCAGTAAGCGTTGATTTTACCTAGTTCTGAGTCGGAAAGCGGCTTTAATTGTGGGATCTCGGTGGTTCCTAGCATCATCGGCTATTGACTCCTGAGTTGTGGTTGTTTGGTTAAAGTTTGTTGCGAAGTTTGTCGCGAAGTTTGTCGCGCAGTGCGATCGGGATTAATTTGTTATTTGTGACGTTTGGTATTTAAACTCCCTGTCTTTCACATAAACAATTGAATTGTAGCTTGTTTTTGTCTAAATAAAAGTTTAAATTAAGGTTAATTTCTGCCTGAATCTCGCGCAATTTTGACGCTATAAAAGCAATAACTTGTGAGGGTTCAAGGAATTCGGCAATAAAAAATAGGATTTCTAACTTTAGGGTGTGTACTGTACATTTTCTCCGTAGGTGCTGCGCCTCATTGGATGTGTTCTACAAATCCCCAAAAATACTTCTTAAGGTAGATGTCAGAATGATTCGATATCAGAAATTTCTCAACAACTTCCAAAGATATAGCAATGCTATTTAAATGGTGAACTGGCTTTTTTAAATGAACCGCAGAGGCACAGAGGGCGCAGAGGAAGAGAGTAGAGAGAAAGAGGGATATGCAGCAATTCGGCATCGATTGCTATCGTAAGTCAATATATAGCCTTTCTCAAAAAGATGAGGTATGACTGACAGCTTATATAACCGCTTAAAGAGGGCCCAAGCCCAACAACGTACCTCGTCTTTCTGATAACGGCTATATATTGAATTATTTGAGGTTATATAAAAAATAAAAGCTGTACCGGGGATGTACGTTGGGAAACCTTTGGTTAGGTATTTGTTTATATTTGTGGCTGGTTATAAAACAGCGAGGCGAGAATTATGAATAGAGTCAAGCGAACAGGAAAATGAGTTTTACCGGGAGTTTCAGCCTTGGTTGCCGAAACGGTTTAATGTACAGTCGCTGAATTATTGGGCAAAAATTATCATGCTTTACTCAGTGGATGAAAGGGAGGGATTTGAGTATTTTTTTTGAAGTTGCTGGATGAGTTTTGTCAGCGGGATACAAGTTTAAAGGTTGATGGGGTTGAGGCTGAGGGGAGACAATTATTAGTCAGAGATAGATACGATCCAAGAATTTAATCTATATTTAAACTCTTGATTAAACGTAAGGATTCAGGTCTGAAAAATCGGAACGAGCTCAGGCATAGCCAAGTCACAAGAATGAGCAGAAATAGCCTCACGGAAAAAAGTCATTACTGAACGAGCTTGAAAACGACAAGTTTGAATCACA